>NZ_NPJC01000010.1:0-3891 GCF_002251405.1 Prevotella sp. P4-98
TGATACACAATTTCTACAAGACCATTATGAGCAGGCTTGACACCAAGGCTTTTGGGCTCAAGAAAACGAGTCGCATAAAGGCTTTTGTCTTCAGATTCATCTCCGTACCTGCCAAGTGGATCATGACAGCAAGGCAATACGTGCTGAATATCTATACTGAGAACCGCGCTTATGCAAAACCCTTCAAAACTGGATTCGGATAAAATCCGTTCCTTATGGTTTTAATCTGCGTATTACCTCAAGTCGCATCGTGGGGTAAGGGGATGGTGGCTACATATTGATGTTGTGCTGTTGCTTTTTACTGAAAGCTGCTACTAACGACTCATAAATCTACCCTTAATCGTGTATTGGATGATAGTTGCGGATTTTAGGATTCAGATAAATTCGCAACATTTCGTTTGCTACTATTTTTGCAACTTTAAAATCGCAAATCGTAGAAAAATTAGGGTCTCTTTCAAAATAAAATGTTTCCATTGTCATTTGAATATCTTGTTTTCCTCTCAGAAAAAAGTACTTATCCAAATGCGTACTTCCCGAACGGTAGTATTTATAGAAATCAATGTTCTTATTGTAGAAATTCTCTAACTGATTCAGTTCATTGATGAAATAATTTTTCAGCACACAATCTTGTCCGTTGGGGCGCATCATTTCGATGTTATACACTTTCCTGTAATAGATTAGTTTACTAAAAAACTTGGGTTTTATTATCTTGAAAAAGAATATTTCATCCATTTCACTTTTGAACTTATAAAACGAAACTATTTCTTTCAATTCCGAGAACCCCTGTTCCAACAGCAATATTATTTGAGGAATATCTTTAATCCTGTCATTTAAATCGAGTTCATGCATCCTGATTTGATGTTCTAATTTTTCTGCAATGTTTTTTATCTTATCTTTCATTTTTATTGATTTTGAGTAAAAAAAAGGATGATATCGTCAGTTGACGACACACAAAGGCGTTCACTGAATTCCGATAGGATTCAGTGAACGCGAAGCAACAACATGTCGCTGAAAGATAATTAGTGATAGATTTGCCAGAAATACATAATACAGAATTTGTTGAAATCAACACCTAATCTTACTTATAACTTCCTTTGATTCCGTAGTCGGTATCCTGATTATTCAGCGATTTAGTACCGACAAGATGAGTTTTTCCGAAATTAAAATTCCAAGTGAGCGTGGCAACGAGAATTCGGGATGCATCGCTAAAACTTTCTCTTCGGAAAGGCGCTTGTGCATTTTTGTTTTCCATAATGGTTCGGGAAACATTCTTAAACGGATTGAACGCACCTATGCCAAAAGAAAAATTAGTCGCATTGTACCGGATAGCCAAGTAGTGATAATTACCATCCTTTATGACGGTTTCGCCGTATAACCTTTCGTCAAAAGGCTGTAGCTGGCCTATCAGCATCCATTTCTTATACATTGCCAAAACATCTGCCCTGTAATAAAAATTAGAATGGGTATGCGAATAGTTGTTCCCACGACTGTCAAAGTGGTTGAAGCCTCCTGTAACCGAAAATTGCAGGAAGTTTTTTATCATCCCTACTTTCAATGTTATCTCCGCATTATACTTATTCCAATCTTTCATGTTTTCGGGCATTGTCAGGAACACATTTCCATGTTCTCTTTTCGATTCCATGATAGGATTGTGTTTGTAGTGATGATGCAGGCTTGCATTGAAAGCGAACAACCCTTTTCTGTTTTCGTAATATAAATTATTATTCAGATTCAGGTACGGTTGAAGCAACAGATTCCCTTTCTCGGCAAGATACGAGTCAAGACGGATTTCCGTGTCGGCCAACTCCATCAGGGTTGGATTCGTTTGACTCATCTCCGCATCATACCGGATAAAAGAATTATCACTGAACCGATAGCCAACCATCGCTTTGGGTAAGAAATGGTAATAGCTTTTGGTAACAGATACATTGGAAAAATGCAGGCGATTCAGGCGAAGTCCCAAGCTATAGCTGAATTTGCCCTTACTATAAAACCACTCTGCAAAAACCGACGATTCCGCCTGATTCAAATCCGATTTGAATTCCTCGCCCTGATTAATTGTCTGCTCTGTAAACGACTGAATATGTTTTATCCCGAATTTCAAATTTCCATGGGCAAATCCTTTTTCGTATATGCCTTCGGCAATCAGTGAATATTTATCGGAAAACAGTTCCGAACGTTCGCTGTAAAGAGTATCAACATCGTTGTATTCGCAGTAATTCCGCGAAGATGCTGCGTTCGCATAACTCCCCACCACATTAGCATATATTTTCTGATTTTTGGGTAAACCATACTGGTAATACAAGTCGATGGTAGGAACATTAATTTTTTGCTGACTTCCGTCAAAAATCAACCCTTTGTCCGTGCCATTCTCTTTTAGAAAACTGTTGAAATCGTTGTGAGGCTGATTGCTCAGATTATATTTCAACTTGGCATTGAAAAAAGCCGAATCGCTCTGCTGATAGTTGTATGTCAGCGAAAAATCATGCTTTTGGTACGAATAATCACCTCCGGCACTGATTTCTTCCCTCAATATAGGGGATGAATTTTCAAACTGATAACTACCTGTGCGATTTCTGTTATTCGTGTTGATGCGTTGAAACTCTGCGGTGTAGTTCAAAGCATATTCCGATTTTCCTTTGTTGAATTTGGCAAAGAAAACATCGCCCCCTGCAAGGATATTCAGCGAGTTCATCAAATCCACACCAACAACACCGCCTTTATCATCCCTTACTACCACGTAGTTGATAACTTTGGAAGCATGTCCGTATCGGATACCTGCATAATCCGAATATTCTATCCGCTTGATTTGGCGGGGTTGCAAGGTCTGAATTTCTTCCGGCGTGGTATTTACGCCGTTAATCTGCAAAATGACTTTCCCGCCGTCGGATGATGAAATCGTATTCAGCATCGGATTGATGTTCAAGCCGGGAAGCATCATTGTATTCAGCAATTGCATTCCGTTGGCAGAATGGCTGATTTGCAATTTTGTCGGGAACACAATCCGTTGGTTAATCTTGTTTATTGTGGAAGAAGCAGAAATCACCACTTCCCCAAGTAACAAAACATTTTCATTCAAATACACATCTATTTGTGCTGATTCCGTCAGATTCTGTATCAAAATCCGCTTTGTTTCAAATCCTAAACAGGATACTGACAGCACATAATTATCTGTGGGAAGATTTTCAAATTCAAATCTTCCGATAGTGTCTGTCGTTGTTCCTTTCAGAAAGACTGAATCTTGTTTGAATAGAACGACATTAGCAAACTCAACAGGTGTTTGCGTATTTTGTTGAAGTACTCTTCCTGAAACATGAATCGATTGTCCGGACACACTTAGGCCGGAATACAGGAAAAATACGATAAGATATAATAATCGAGCTTTATTAAAGTCCATACTTGTTTTCTTATAATGGGTTACGGATACAGATATAGCATCTGCATCATAAACCTCATGAATAAATGATAAGTAACTGTTCAAAATTAATTTTATAAACCTTAATTCCGCAACACTATAATTTAACTTTATTTATAAGTTCCTGAGCAACAATAAGTTGCCTAGGATTTTGCCGTGTCAGATTTTTCACTTATCTTACTGTTGCAATTAGAAAACAAGCGAAAATCGTAACAAGGCGCTGCAAAGGTACAAATAAAATTCGAAAAACTCACACCTTTTGGAGGAATTTTTTCAATCATGGAGAAATTTGACTCCATGCTTTCACCCGTTATCGACTCAACACTGGGTCAGAGATGCCGCAGTATCATCGGATATCAGTTCAGCGAGATAGTCCGTTCGCTGATGAGCGTTTATTTCTGTGGCGGCTCATGCGTGGAAGATGTAACGTCACAACTGATGCGCCATCTCTCGTATCATCCTACCCGGAGGAAACG
>NZ_NPJC01000011.1:0-294 GCF_002251405.1 Prevotella sp. P4-98
ATATGACTACCGATTGCAAAGTTACAGAATTATTTTGTATTATAGACGAGTTTTGCAAACATTTTGATGCAGAAAATGCAGGAAATTTGCTGGAAGACAATAGCGGAGTGAAGCGTAGACGGCGTGCAGCATCGTTGTCCGACAGTGAAATCATGACGATTCTGTTGTATTTCCATTTCGGTACATTCCGCAATTTCAAGCACTACTACCTGTTCTTTATTAAGGGTACGATGAAGTCTTATTTTCCGAAAGCTGTGTCGTACAACCGCTTTGTGGAGTTGGAAAGCCGCATGC
>NZ_NPJC01000012.1:0-30446 GCF_002251405.1 Prevotella sp. P4-98
TAACTTACAGATTGTAATTTTCTGCAAAGATAGTCATTTCTAACCCATAGAGTCATTTTTTGCTCGTATTTTGTCGCATATCAACCACTTACAACGATTGTTAATCGTTTTTAGTGGACACTAGTGATAATATTTAAGGATCGCGCACGCGCACTCGCGCGCACGCGATGTCGTAAAAATCGACCACTCGACCACCTCTATAGTCTAACATGCAGTAGTTTAGAACTTTAAGTGGTGGTCGAAACTATTATCATCGACCACCCTTCGACCACCGGATTGCCATCGATTATCAACACAGACCAAGCAAAGCAAGTCCTGCATATCGATATATAAGTTAGAGATGTTGTTTATCATCGTTTTTCACAACCTTGACAATACTTTTGTCAAACGTTGGGCAATACCTTTGTCAAATATTGGACAATACCTTTGTCAAACGTTGGACAATATCTTTATCAAACGTTAGATAATATCTTTTTCAAACGCAGAAAAGACCTTTTTCAATCGTTTCGAAACAGTCTTGACAAATGTTCGAAAACACTCTTAACAAACGTTAGGCAATACCTTTACCAAAGTTTTGGAAATGTCTAACTATACGTATCTTGGACTGAGATATGAAATTCGACGAATTTTGGCGGTGGTCGATGGGTGGTCGATAGAAACAGTTTCGACCACAGCATAAAACACTGTATGATAATGCGATACACACTTCTGTGGCCGTGTGGTCGAAATTTTCTGAAAACTAAAATTTTTAGAGAATGTCATAAGCATCGTGGCATTCCACCTGATGAAAGTTCCACTAAATACAAAGCGCTCACGCACGTACCTATTCATATATACGTGCATGAGCGCCTATGTTATTTGATAGCTGTTCTGTCCTATGATTATTACATGATACCAATCCAACGCAACACATCGTTGAGGTTAGCCACAATCATAAGGAGCATGAGTAAGGCAAGTCCCACATAATTGGCACGTATCATGAAGTTTTCGGATGGTTTACGACGTGTGATGATCTCATAGATGAGGAAAAGCACATATCCGCCATCGAGGATAGGTATGGGCAGAATATTCATAAATGCCAGAATGATAGACAGGAATGCGGTCATCTTCCAGAAGAGATACCAATCCCATGTTGAGGGGAAGAGATTTCCAATGGCTCCGAATCCTCCGAGACTCTTAGCGCCATCGGCAGTAAACACATATTTCAGGTCGTCAACATAGGAACCAAGCACATGCATGCCATATTTGACACCAGCAGGGAAGCTCTCAAAGAATCCATATTCCTGTGTATATGGCTTATAGAGACCCGCTACGCTCTGTACGGTGAATCCCAAACGCATATCGGCAGTGAGCGTTACCACGGCAGTATCGGTTTTTACGCCATTGGTAAATACCACAGGTATGGTGCGCACTTTGAGACTATCGGCAGGCGATTTAGCATCTGCCAACAGGTCGGAGCGACGATCCAACTGGTCGATAATCTCATTGTATGAATCCACTGCATGTCCATTGACCGCCAGTATTCGGTCGCCTTTCTTCATTCCAATTTGCGATGCAGGCATATTGGGCACGACAGAGTCTGCCACTGCAGGAAGGAGCGGACGCACAAACGAGGGTTCTGCCTTCATCATATTCAAGAGATTCAGGTCACCAGGCAGATTCACCGTCACTGTTTTTCCCTGACGAATCACCTCCACCTGTTGTGCTGCAGCGATATCGCGATACAGGTCGGCACTAAAATCTTTGAAGGCCCCCTTCTCTGTTCCCACGAGAATATCACCATCGCGGAAACCGAGAGCCTTAGCCTCTTTATTAAACTTCATACCGCCAGTCATGTCTTTCACTGGCACATAGGTATCTCCCCAATAGAAGAGAATCATGGAGTAGATAAACAGCGCAAGGAGGAAGTTGACCAGCACACCGCCTATCATGATCAGCAATCGCTGCCATGCCGGTTTGCTTCTGAACTCCCAAGACTGTGCGGGTTGCTTCATCTGGTCGGTATCGAAGCTCTCGTCGATCATACCGGCAATCTTGCAATAACCGCCAAGGGGAATCCATCCGATACCATATTCAGTGTCGCTGTTTTTGGGTTTAAATTTGAAAAGACTGAATTTCCAGTCGAAGAACATATAGAACTTCTCTACTTTCACTCCAAAAAGTTTCGAGAAGAAGAAGTGACCACCTTCGTGCAAGAGCACCAAGATAGAGATGGCCAACATCAGTTGTAGCAGTTTAATAAGAAAAACTTCCATTCGTTATTTGTGTCTATTCGATTTTTATTTATTCATGAGTTCTGTTGCTATGCGCCTTGCCTCGGCATCGGTCGCAATATATGTATCATAGGTAGGCGAAGCATCGTAGGTGCAACGCTGCATGGTTTCGGCTATGATGTCGCTCATCTGCAGGAATCCACACTTATCTTCAAGGAATCCGCGATTGACAATTTCATTAGCTGCGTTGACGATACAAGGCATGTTTCCACCCTTCTCAATGGCCTCGAAAGCCAGTGCCAAGCAACGGAATTTTTTCAAGTCGGGCTCAAAGAATTCAAGGCTGCGGGTCTTAAACAGGTCGAGGCGCTCACCAGAGAGCGTCAGACGTTTGGGATAAGAGAACGCATACTGTATGGGCAATCGCATATCGGGCACTCCGAGTTGCGCTTTGACCGCACCGTCATCAAACTGCACAGCCGAATGGACAATGCTTTGCGGATGTACCAATACCTGAATTTGCGAGGCTTTTACACCGAAGAGCCACTTGGCTTCGATGACTTCGAAACCCTTGTTCATCATCGATGCCGAGTCGATAGTAATCTTCGCTCCCATGTCCCATGTAGGATGTCGGAGTGCATCTGCCTTGGTCACCTGTGCCAACTGCTCAATGGTAAAGTTGCGGAAGGGGCCTCCAGAAGCTGTCAGCAGTATCTTGTCGATGCGGTTGACATCCTCGCCCACAAGACTTTGGAATATTGCCGAGTGTTCACTATCTACTGGCAGGATGGGCGCATGATACTGCGTAGCCAGATTGCCAATCAGTTCTCCAGCCACAACAAGTGTTTCCTTGTTGGCCAGTGCAATGGTCTTTCTTGCTTTGATGGCATGGATGGTGGGGGTCAGTCCAGCAAATCCCACCATGGCAGTGAGTACGATATCAATCGGTTTAGCCTCTACTATCTCGTTGATGGCCTGTGCTCCGGCATAGACTTTCACGTCGGGAATATCGTCGGTGAGTCGTTTGAGTTCATCGTAACGTGCCTCATTGGCAATAACGATAGCTGCCGGATGAAAGCGATGAGCCTGCTCGGCGAGCAGTTCCACACGGTTGTTTGCCGTGAGACAATACACCTCATAGAGGTCGCTATGCTCTTCGATGACCTGCAGGGCCTGTGTTCCTATGGAACCTGTAGATCCGAGGATGGCAATTTGTTTCTTTTTCATATCTCTAACAATCCCTCTGGGATAATTGTTTTTATGGTTCTTTCCGTGGTGTCAATATGGTGTATTAGGTCGTCAGAAGCCGGAATGAGTCGTCCGTCTTCGAGTTCAAAGAGGATGTTATGGGTTGAATCGTCAATCGATGCAATGCGTCCCACCTCTTTTCCTGTATCGGCATCCACGAGCATGAATCCCACGAGCATAGACAGTGAAGGCATGGCGTCCTCCTCTTCTGCCAGACTTCTTGGGAAATAGACATCACACCCTGTGAGTTCTGCTGCCCGTTGTTGGGTATCGACATCGCAGAATTTGATGAGTGCGAGACTGTCTGAACGGAAGCGATACTCTTCCATGAAGAACGGCACGAGTATGCCGTCGATATCGAGAATCAGGTATTCTGCCTCGACACGGTCGAAGACATCATCGGTAAACTGCAGGCTCACCTCGCCTTTCACACCGTGCGACTTGCCCAGTCGTCCTATCTTATAGACCTCTTCTTTACGAATCATCTCACTCTTTGTTATCGTTTGCAGTCGTTCTACACCTTATTTATATAAATTATTATATGCGTTCAATGTGTGCACCAAGTGCATTGAGGCGCGCTTCAATATCTTCATAGCCGCGGTCGATCTGCTCGATATTGCTGATCTGGCTGACGCCATCAGCACTCATGGCAGCGATGAGCAGAGCGATACCGGCACGAATATCCGGACTCGACATGCGTTGCGGGCGCAGCGTATTTACCCTGTCGTGGCCTACCACCACAGCGCGGTGTGGGTCGCAGAGAATGATTTGCGCTCCCATGTCGATGAGTTTATCCACGAAGAAGAGTCGGCTCTCAAACATTTTCTGATGGAAGAGCACTGTGCCACGTGCCTGCGTTGCCACGACGATGAGCACCGACAACAAGTCGGGAGTCAGTCCAGGCCATGGTGCATCAGCCAGCGTCATGATAGTTCCATCGATGAAAGAGTCCACCTCATAATGTTCCTGACGAGGAATATACAAGTCATCACCCTCTTCTATAATCTTCACACCCAATCTGCGGAAAGCGTCTGGAATGATACCCAGATTGCGGAGCGACACATTCTTGATGCGTATGCCGTTGCCCACCATGGCAGCCATTCCGATAAACGATCCCACCTCAATCATATCAGGCAGAAGGCGGTGGGCTGTGCCATGCAGATGCTTCACACCCACGATGGTTATCAGGTTTGATCCGATACCGCTGATATTGGCACCCATGCGGTTGAGCATGTGGCAGAGTTGCTGAATATAGGGTTCACAGGCTGCATTATAGATTGTTGTAGTGCCTTTGGCAAGAACCGCCGCCATGATGATATTGGCAGTACCGGTCACCGAAGCCTCATCAAGCAACATATAGGTGCCCACGAGCTGTTTGGCAGCAATCTCATAAACTTCCGTCTTTGGGTTCTGTCGGAAGTCTGCACCCAGGTATTTGAAGCCGAGAAAATGGGTATCAAGGCGTCGGCGACCGATCTTATCACCCCCAGGTTTAGCAATCACAGCCTTTCCCATACGTGCCAAAAGCGGTCCAATCATCAGCACACTGCCACGCAGTGCAGCACACTTCTGGACAAACTCCTCACTACCGAGGTAGTCGAGATTGAGTTCATCAGCCTGAAAATGAAACACTCCCTGCTGTTCCTTACTGACTTTCACACCGATGTCTTTCAACAACTGTATCAGATTGTTGACGTCGCGAATGTCGGGAATATTGCGTATAATAACCTCGTCGTTGGTGAGCAACGTTGCACAGATCACCTGCAAGGCCTCGTTTTTAGCGCCTTGAGGGACGATGGTTCCACTGAGCAGGTGTCCGCCTTCGATTTTGAATGATGCCATAATCAGAATGTTAGGGGTTATAAAAATACTTATCTGCGACCTTTTCCCTTATTGCGTTTCATGGGAATAGGGTCTGTACCGGGAATGATTTTCTCAAACCTAAACTCGTTGAGATCAAGCTGTATCACACCGTCCGTCAGTCGGGCAATATCGTCAGCCACCTTCTCGTCGTCTGTCGAACCATGTCCCCAATTTGCCAGATCACGCTTCATCTGATTGGCAGTCAACCGTGCTAGTTCGTCGCGTTCCTCTCCCGGCGGCATGCTCTTGAGGCGTTCAAAAGACTCATCGAGCAATCTACCGTAGTGACGCATCTTAAACCGGCTCTTGTTATAAGAAATCGGTGCGGGCTTTGCCAAAAACTTTTCTGCCAACGACACATCGTAAGGCCAGTCGATATCGAGCTTCTTGTCGCTGATGAGATATAGGTGATCCCAATAAGCCTGTGCGTCACTGTTGTTGACTCTGGCTTGCGGATTACGACTCTCCATCAGTCTGACGATACTCTTTGCACAGCGCAGGCGTTCCTCTTTGGAAGGTAACGAACAGGCATGTTGCACCATCAACTGAATCTCGCGTCCATATTCAGGCATGACGAGTTTCTCGCGTTGTGTATTGTAATCTATTCCTTTGATGTCCATTGTCATGTTGTTTTGTCTTTTAGAGTAATTTCTTGGGCTTGAGGGCTACAAAGTCTTTCAGATAGAAAGGCACAAAGTAGGCCACATCTTCCGTACGTCCGTCCAGCAATCGGCGCTCTGCCAGCGGCTGCATCCAGCGTGCCTGTGGCTCAATGCCGTCTATATAGTGGGCATTGGGATGATCGATGATGTCCATACACTTCTTCGCACCATTGCCGAAGAAATATACGGGATGCTGGTCGAGCCACTGCCGATAAGTATCGGCATTCACCACGTCGGCACCTACCGGCCGCACCTCTTTCAGGCTGCGATCGTAGATGGCGGCATAAACTTCCATGCGTCGTGCATCGAGCATGGGACAAAGTAAGGCATCGTCTTCAATGCCTTCGCGCAGAAGTATGGGCACACAAAGAAGCTCAAGTGTAGGAACGGCAATGAGTTTCAAGTCACGTCCGTAGCAGACACCCTTTGCCATTGACACACCGATACGCAGTCCCGTATAGCTTCCAGGACCGCAGCTCACAGCCACGGCATCGAATGGAATGGCGTGACTATCAGTGAACGAAAGGGCCTCATCAACCATTGATCCGAGTCGTTCGGCATGGTTAGGACCGCTATGGTCTTCTTCGTGATAAATGCAGTGGCTGTCTTCCGACACTGCCACCGAACATACGTCTGTGCTGGTTTCAATATGTAATATACAAGCCATGTGTCTTGGAGTATATAATAGTTCAAGCTGCAAAGTTATGAAAAAAAAACGATATTCTGTGTATTCTGCCCTATTTTTACATTACTTTCACGTCAAAGAAGATAGTACAAAGCGCAAGACTCTCCAACTTTCTCCTATTGTCCTCCTATCATTCTCCCATTTATCATCGTAAAAATGGGACTTACTTGGGACTTACTTGGTAGTCACATAGGACTTACATACAATCTGTATAAGGCCTAAATAGGCCGTGTACAAATACAAAAAAGGAAGAAACTCAGAATCATCTGCAAGTTACCAGGAATATGCTCACATCTAATATAATACCATCTTCTTAGTTCAGAACTGGACATCCATACGACGGATACAAGCCTAAGCAAAATATCAGAAACACGTAAAACAAAATAGCGCTCAGATAGTTAAAGCCTGTTAACAAACCATTGTTTTCGCACACAAATCCTTGATATACGTCAAGAATATGATAATTTAATGCATGATTTATTGCAAAAATGTTGCGAGATATCGAAAAACATCGTAACTTTGCATCGTCAAAAGGAACAAGAGGTTCCAAAATGACACACACAAATAGATTGTTTTAGGTTAGTAGTAATATTTATAGTTTTAGGTTTTTAGTTATTGGTAAAAAGAAAGTTTGAAATATGGATAACAGTGGTCGCCGTGAGGCTCCCATAACTTTCTTTTTTTTTAATTGAATTTTGTTTTATACAAGATATACTACCGCAAGGTAGCCCCGACCGAAAGGTCAACAACATTAGAAAAGGATTTTTAGTTATACATAGGCTTTGGATGTCGCTGCTCGTGGTGAGTAGCGGCATTTTTTTTTTGAATTAACTCGGCAAATTCAATGAATTTGGTCGGCAAACTCAATGAATTTGCACCTTCGCGGATATTTCATTTGACTCCTATACCTATCTGTTGTGAGCGCTATGCAAGTTTTATTGGTGTGCAAATCAATTTATTTTGCTCAGCAATTCAATTTGTTTTCCTCGGCAATTCAATTTACTTTCCTCGGCAATTCAATTTACTTTGCTGAGCAACGAAACATCCACAAACAAGCAACACGCTATATACAAGCATATTACATGGCTTTTCAACAACACAGAGAAAACAGGTCTTTTGAAGCCATCGATATCAGACAATGCCAAAAGGTATGACCCTGGTGATCGTTCAGAACTTCCACTCCATCTGCAACTGTAGGTCGGGTTGCGAGGAATGGCATATTTCCTGCTTGCCACTGCCTATCTTAGAACGGTCGAAATAATCGGTGACACCCAACTTGGCTGTTAGCATCAGACGGTTGGCAATGGTGGCAGAGGCCAAGAAACTATACCGGATGCCTTCACCATAGAAGGCAGGGAAATAGAAATCATAGCGCAACGATGGCTCATACTGATAGAGGCGGCTCTCATAACTATTGGTGTGAAAATAGCCCATGCGCCCCGACAGGCGGAAGGCGGAACGTTTCCAAGTCAGCTGCTGACTACCCATATAGCCCCAATACTGCTGATGGATGCTAACCGAAGTGCCGTCGAACTGGGTCTGCCAAGATAGCCACGAACCTATTGCCCTACTCAGCCGGAGGCGCAACCGATGGTTGTAGCGATTGTAGAGGGTAGTTTTCTCTGCATTGTCGCGCTGGGTGAGATGCAATCGGTAATAGCCATCAAGCATCCAATTGCGGCTCTTCCACTCGCAAGCTACCTTGGTATCGAAGGCATCGCTCGATGCGCTGACCTGATAGCGTGCCCAAGCAAAGTGGGCATAGTCGGCATATACCTTCAACAGAAATCGCCATGAGGGTCGCCATTCCATGCCGACATACATGCCATGCTCGTTTTGCACCTTGCCTCCTTCCGAGAAACTGCGAGCATGGAGGGCGGTGTATTGCTTGTCGTAGTAGCGGTGGATGGCTGAAAAAGTCAGTGAGGTGGCAGGATGCCAAGTAGCACGATGCAGCAAAGCCAAGTGGCCATGGCGGTTGATGGCTGCTTCGCCTGCCAACGAGATGTTATCGCCTATATAACCGTAATCCACGCTCATATTGGCAAAGGTGGCTCCTGCGGCTTGATAGCGACGGAAGGGAGCACCCTCACGGTCGGGATCAAGTGTGCGGTCGAAGTGGGAATAGACGAAATTGCCATTGACATAGACCTTCTTGCCATGCCAGCCAACACTTCCACCGGCATCCCATCGGTAGGTATTATGCTTTTTGTCCATCTCGGCAGGCAGGCGATGGTAGCCCGAAGTGAGCAGTGTGCGCACCGTTCCATCATCGTTGAGCGTGGCATCAAGCGGTCGGTAGGAGCCGAATACGGTGGTGCGCCAATGGTCAGACAGGCGCATGGTCAGGGCTGCACCCTGCAGATAGTTGGCAACAGATCGCGAGCTGTAGGCTCGGATATCGGCAGAGGATCGCATGGCAGACTGTAGCATCATGGTTTTTCCCATGGCGAAAGCTCCGTTCATGATGAGTCCCATGCCCATCTGCACCCGATACATGCCCAGACAAAGGCGGTCGATACGCCCCAAATGGTTGAGTTGCAGATAATAGGAATAGTGGTCATACCCCATCTTATTGCGGTCGGAAAAGAAGGGCTCACCGGCATCTTGTGCTGCCGTAAACCCCACTTTCAATCGGTCGCGATAGTTGTGCTGATAGCGCACGGTATGGGCATAGCGCTTGCCCAAATATCCATCGCGGTAGCCCTTACGGGTGTAAAACGGTATGGAGACGGTGGCTGACAGCGTATTGTCGCCTCGCAAGAGGGCTGAGTCCAGTCGCAACGTGGGCATTTGACGCTCGACGGGTGCCACACAGACAAAGTGTAACAGCAGTCGGCGCACATCGTCACCTATCGACTTCACCAACAGCAGTTCGCTAAGGGATAGCATGGCCTTGTTGCGATAGATATACTCCAAGAGGTCGCCCACCTGTCTGGCGGAAAGAAAAGGCAGCCGCTCAAGTTGCTCGCGAGTGGCGCTATTCAGGTTGATGGGGTGGTTTTCCAGTTCTGTCAATTGGTCGAATGCCTCTTCCCATTGGGCGGCATCGCCCTCATCAGCCTCAACCCACTGCCAAAAATCATCTTGCCAAGGGCGCGATTGCTGTGCCGACAGCATCAAAGGCGATGCTGTCAGGCATAGAAGCAGACATAGGCACTGCCCCCACTTGCTATAGTTTGCCATATCCTCCCTATTTGGTTAATCAAAACCACTTCATCAGCGGTCGCAAGAATGCAACGAGCTCAGCTGCCATTTTCTGGTGTTGCCAGAGGGATGGATGCCATGAAGCGCCATAGTATAAATCGCCGGTTTGGGGTGTGAAGTCGAAGCGATAGACCTCGGCGTCACCGCCCTTGCGTGCCTCTGCCACTACTTCATCGAGGATTCGACGGGCTATGTCTAGCTCTTTGCCATTGAGCATAGAACCGCAAAGATACACTATTTTTGCATGTGGATTGCGTTGGCGCACCTGAGCGAGAAAGCGCTTGTAGGCTTGTTTAAGCAACTTTGTATCGTAATTGTTGGTGGAGAGGTCATTGGTGCCAAGGTTGATGCACACCAACTGAGGTTGGTAACGGGCAAAATCCCATTTCTCCGAACGGTCGTAGAGGTTGGTGTAGAGATATTCGGTGGTCATCACATTGTCGGGAGTACCTGTCTTCGGACCGTCATAACTGCGATATACTCCAATGCCACTGCGTGCCACGACATGCGCTACGGCATCAAGATCACGCGTAGCGATTTGCGCATAGGTGAAATAGTGGTTCTCTGTTTCGTATTCGAAAGGATCGCTCATCTCGATACTCTCGTTACCATAACCGCAGGTGATGCTGTTGCCGATAAATTCGATAGTGCGTTGGGGCAATGCAGGGGCTGTCAACAACTTAGCGCCAGCGTCGAGAACAAAACCACGGAAGTCGGGTTTGAGTTCATAACCTTCTATCACATACATCAATCGCACATCATGACAACCTTGAGGTAAGGCTGTGGCAAGTGTAACAACCGAATCGCGCTCACCCATGAAACTCACTTTGAAGGGTTCGGCACCATCTATTTGTGCCATGAAATAGCCACTGCGAGGTTTTGCCATCATCTTCAACGAGGTGCCGGTAAAGCGCGCAATGATCTGTGTGCCAGGGAAAGTGAAGCGCGGACGCATGGGATTGGAGAAACAGATGCGTCCCACATACTGGATGCAACTGTCGGTGGGGTTGATAACTGTGCCTGTTACAGGACGTGTGGTCGATGCCGCAGCCGAAAAGACGGCAACAACTGAGAGCATGAGGAAAACGATTCTTTTCATGAACTATAGTATGGTTTTTTGTTATTCGCTTTGCAAAATTACAAAAATTATGATTAACTTTGCACCAAAAGCGATAAAAAAACAATGATGGACGAAGATTTCGACATAAGACAAGAGCAAATCTCAGCATCGGAGAAAGACTATGAAAACGCACTCAGACCACTCTCGTTCGATGATTTCAGCGGACAGAAACAAGTGGTAGAGAATCTCCGGGTGTTTGTAGAGGCTGCTAAATATAGGGGCGAACCATTGGACCACACCCTGCTCCATGGCCCACCAGGACTGGGTAAGACCACACTGTCCAATATCATTGCCAATGAATTGGGAGTGGGATTCAAGATTACCAGCGGACCGGTGCTCGACAAACCGGGCGACTTGGCAGGCATCCTGACATCGCTCGAAAAAAACGATGTGCTCTTTATTGACGAGATACACCGTCTGTCACCAGTGGTTGAAGAGTATCTATACTCGGCTATGGAGGACTATCGCATAGACATCATGATAGACAAAGGACCGTCGGCACGGTCCATACAGATTGACCTCAACCCCTTCACACTCGTGGGGGCTACAACAAGAAGCGGACTCTTGACGGCTCCACTGCGCGCACGTTTCGGTATCAACATGCACTTGCAGTATTACCAACCAGAGACGCTACAACGCATTATCACGAGATCGGCATCGATTCTCGGTGTACCCATCACCGCTGAAGCAGCGGCTGAAATAGCGGGAAGATCGAGAGGTACGCCACGTATCGCCAATGCACTGTTGCGACGAGTGCGCGACTTTGCACAGGTGAGAGGCACTGGACGCATCGACACCAATATCACACAGGTGGCATTGACAGCGCTCAACATCGACCAATACGGACTGGACGAGATAGACAACAGACTGCTGTTGACCATCATCGATAAGTTTAAAGGGGGACCGGTGGGCATCACGACCATTGCTACGGCTATCGGAGAAGATGCAGGAACTGTGGAGGAAGTCTATGAACCATTCCTCATCATGGAGGGTTTCATCAAGCGAACGCCACGAGGAAGAATGGTCACCGAACTGGCTTACAAGCACTTTGGACGCAACCCCTATACGGGAAACATCATGGAACCAGGACTCTTTGACGAATAAAAACTATGAGAACAGGAATATTTGTGGGAAGCTTCGACCCCTTTACCATCGGACACGACAGCATCGTCAGACGAAGTGTGGCACTATTTGACAGACTCGTTATCGGCGTAGTGGGCGACCATGTGGGGAAACCTTATATGCAACCGGCGGAAAATCGGATGAAGGCGATTGCCGAACTCTATGCTGACGAACCACGCATAGAAGTGAAACCATACTACGGACTGGCGGTGGATTTCGCTCGCAACGAGGGGGCACAGTACATCATCAAAGGGGTTAGGTCGGTAAAAGACTTTGAGTATGAACGCGAACAGGCGGACATCAACAGACAAATGAGTGGGGTGGAAACACTGCTGCTATACAGCGAACCACAACTTTCGAGCGTTTCTTCAACCATGGTGCGAGAACTGATGCACTTCGGAGTAGATGTTTCTCCTTATCTGCCCAAAGCTAAAACACCAACGAAGCAATAACGCTGGGCAATGAAAATACAGCGTATGACTACAATATACAGATAGAACGAAACAATAAAGACAATATGATAACATACAACGCAGAAAACGTGAAATTCCCGAAAATAAAGCGCCGGGAAACCACAGCATGGATTAAAAGAGTAGCTGCCTCCTATGGAAGAAAGGTGGGAGAGATAGGGTATCTCTTCTGCGATGACGAGAAAATACTGGAGGTGAACCGCGAATACCTGCAACACGACTATTATACTGATATCATCACCTTCGACTATGATGAGGATGACATCATCAGCGGAGACCTCGTCATATCCCTCGACACCGTGAAGAGCAATGCAGAACTCTTCCATAAAAACTATGACGAAGAACTACACCGCGTCATCATACACGGCATCCTACACCTCTGTGGCATCAACGACAAAGGGCCGGGAGAACGGGAAATCATGGAGGCTGCAGAAAACAAAGCGCTGGCAATGCGAACCGCAGAAGCACAATAGCCGAAAAACGAAACTGTAAATACTTACACACAAATACACTAAAACACTAAAACCTATGACAGCAATTATCGCTATTATCCCCATTATCCTGCTCTTCGTATTGATGCTGGGACTGAAAATGCCCGGTCACAAGAGCGCGTTTATCACTTTGGCTGTCACCGTCCTGTTAGCGCTATTCGTGGCGCCAGCAATGGGCATGATGCCAGAAAAGTTTGCCACTGCCAGTACCTATGCAGTAGTGTGGTGGAGTCTTGTGGAAGGCATACTCAAAGCCGTATTTCCTATACTCATCATCATTCTGATGGCTATCTACAGCTATAACATACTGGTGGAATCGAAAGAAATAGAAACTATCAAACAGCAGTTCACATCGTTTACAGACGATAAAGGAATACTCGTTCTCATGCTTGTATGGGGATTCGGAGGACTTCTCGAAGGTATGGCGGGATTCGGAACGGCTGTGGCTATTCCTGCGGCAATACTTATCGGACTGGGGTTCAAACCGATGTTCTCGGCACTGGTGGCCCTCATCGGAAACACCGTGGCTACGGGATTCGGTGCTGTGGGAGTGCCGGTAACAACGCTCTGCAACGAAGTGGCACCGGGCGGATCGGCATCGGCAGAAGCCATTTGCGAGACATCGGCATTCGCTGTGGTACAGCTCTCACCATTGTTCGTACTGCTGCCGTTTATCATCCTGATGCTCACCGACCGGAAAGCTTGGGCGAAAAACATTGCACTGGCACTATGGACGGGCATCATATCGGTAGTGGTGCAATATCTCTGCGCACGCTATCTGGGATCGGAAACTCCTGCTATCATAGGCAGTGTGGCGGCTATCGTGGCTATCATCATCTATGCTAAACTCTTTGGGAAGAAGAAGGAACATCGTGAGAACGAACGACACTTCACACTCGGAGAGACCTTCCGCGCATGGAGCGTATATCTCTTTATCCTTGTGTTTATCCTTGTCAGCGGTGCACTATGCCCACCAGTCAACGATTTCCTCAAAACACATCTCGTATCGAAAGTGCCGCTGCCGGTCATCGGATCGACGTTCAAATTCGGATGGATATCCAATGCTGGACTTATGCTCTTCTTAGGTGCTACCATCGGTGGAATGATACAAGGACTTTCTTTACGCAAGTTGATGACAGTGCTTGCACGTACTACCATCAACCTGCAGAAAACGGTGGTGACCATCGTTTCACTCATCGCATTGGCATCGGTCATGAACTATAGCGGCATGATAGGGGCTATTGCGGCAGGACTCGTGGCACTGACTGGATCGTTCTATCCATTCTTTGCACCACTCATCGGCGCTATCGGAACATTCGTTACAGGATCTGATACCTCGTCGAATATACTTTTCGCAAAACTACAAGCCAATGTGGCAGGACAGTTGGGCATGACGGGCACATCGTCATTCTATGGCATCTCTGGCTCAGAAAGCAACTGGCTCGTCGCTGCAAATACCACTGGTGCAACTGGTGGAAAGATGATTTCACCACAAAGTATCGCTATTGCTACTGCATCGTGTGATATGCAAGGAAAGGACGGAGAGATTATGCTTTCGGCTATTCCCTATGCGGTGGTATACATCATACTCGGAGGACTCATGGTCTATTTCGGTATTTAATCTGGATGACATAACATACTGACACGGCCTACAACAAGACAACATACACCTATTTATATATATGGAACACGACAACAAGCAACCGGTTTGGACGGACGACGACGTGAAATATATGCGACGTTGCATACAACTGGCAGAGAACGGACTGCTATCCACACGACCTAACCCGATGGTGGGTGCGGTGATTACAGCACGCGGAAGAATCATTGGAGAGGGCTATCACGTGAGATGCGGACAAGGTCATGCTGAAGTGAATGCCTTTGCTTCTGTACGTCAAGACGACGAACCGTTGCTCAAAGAGGCAACCGTCTATGTGTCGCTCGAACCCTGCTCACACTGGGGCAAGACGCCACCTTGCGCCGATCTGATTATCAGCAAGGGAGTGAAGCGCGTTGTGGTGGGCATCATCGACCCATTTGCCCAAGTGCAAGGACGGGGCATCAGAAAGTTGCGTGAAGCTGGAATAAAGGTGGAAGTGGGATTGTTGGAGGATGAGTGTTGGTGGCTCAACAGGCGATTCTTTACTTATCATGCCCAACAACGACCATACATCATCCTGAAATGGGCACAGACGGGCGATGGATTTATCGATGACCATTACCACCCAGTAATGATTTCCAATCCGCAAACGCAAATGCTTTCACACAAACTGAGATCGGAGGAAATGGCTATATTGGTGGGACATACCACTGCTGAGCGCGACAAACCGGCTCTCAACGTGCGACACTGGACAGGACAAGATCCGAAGCGCATCATTCTAACCCATGCACGCCCACTGCAACAACTCATAGATGATCTTCATCAACAGGGCATCCAGTCGCTCATCGTGGAAGGAGGAAGAAAGACATTGGAAAGTTTCATAGAAGCGGGATTATGGGACGAAATACGGAGAGAGCTATCGCCCATGACCGTTGGAGACGGTACTCCTGCACCCCATTTGCCTGCCGACATCGCCATTGTCAGCCATCACCATTATGCCGACAACACCATCACCGTCTATCGCCGCAAACAACATTAAGCATCACAAGCATAATCAGGCTACTACATAACACATGCAGGGATTCCTTTCAGAATCCCTGCACGTGTTATAATAGTTTCTCGCTCAACATTTATTGAAAATATTCTTGATGGCATAAAGTGGATAGACCCTGATGTCATCATAACTACAGAAATTTTCAAGTGATGTACGGATTCCATAGTCAATGTCTTTCTGGTGAAGAAAATAACGCATACTTTGCATAGAACCTTTGATACCCGATTTAACTTCTATTGGACGTATCTTATCAGCAAGTTGTACTACGTAATCCACTTCAGCATTGCTGCCACTCTTCTCCCGATGCCAACAGAAAAGTGATTTTGGTTCGTAACAAGAGGAAGATTTGACTATTTCGTTACCAACGAAAGTTTCTGCGATGGCACCACGATTTACAACTTGTATGTCAGTAGTGGATAGAATATCTGAAAGGTCTAAACCTAAAAGACATTGCAACAATCCAGTATCAAGGAATATCATACGACGATATTTTTCATTGATTTCTGCTCCCAAAGGTATTCCGTTGGCAGACGTATGGGTTACTGGATATACAAGTCCGGCAAGGATAAGAGTTTCAAGTGCTGTTTTAATCTGCTCGCTGTTTCCATCGCAGTTCACCTTGCTATATACGAATTTGCCAAGCCCTTGCTCGGCAACAGAACGGAATACGGCATCAATACGAACAGACGGGACACGCTGGCGATACTTTACAAAATCATCTCTAAACGACTGTATCAGGTCGCGCAATAGGTGCTGACACTCTTGCAAATTACCATCTTGACAATATCTGGATACCACAGCGGGCATTCCTCCCATAATCAGGAACAACCGCAATTTGCGCACGGCTTGCTCATGTATAGGTTCTGGAAGTGGATTAAATGGATTTGCTTTGGCTATCACACTTGCCAACATCTCATCACCCGTAGCCCACAAAAACTCCTCGTAAGAAAATGGATACATAAAGATACTTCTTATTCTTCCAACTCCATAGGATGGTAACGATTCTAAAGCAAACTCCAAAAGAGAGCCAGCCGCTATTAGATGTTGTTCTGGATACTTTTCATAAAAGTATCTTAAACGATTAATTGCTTGTGGGCATGCTTGTATCTCATCGAAAAACAAAAGGGTTTTGCCTGCAATAATTGGCTGATGAAGCTGTATTGACAACAATTGGCAGATCTCTTGTGGTGAATAAGTTCCGTCAAACATATAATGTATGTCAGGCCGTTCATTGAAATCCACTTCTGCAAAGTTATCAAATTGCTCCGAAAGATGCCGTACTGCAGTTGTTTTTCCAACTTGTCTTGCTCCTCGCAATAGCAGAGGTTTTCGGTCTGTTTGCTTTGCCCAGTTCTGAAGTTCTTTGTCTATATATCGTTTGTTATATTTAGCCATATCCTATATGTTACTGGTTTTCAGTCGCAAAGATACCACTTTTTTATGAAATTAAGAATCAAGAATTGGTTAAATTTTATAAAATTAGGGGCTAAGAATTACCTATATCAGAGAAAATTAGGGGCTAAGAATCACTCAAATCAGAGAAAATTAGGGGCTAAGAATTACCTATATCAGAGAAAATTAGGGGCTAAAAGCTACCCAAACCTTATAAAAGTAGGGGCTAAGAATCACTCAAATCAGAGAAAATTAGGGGCTAAGAACAGAATTAAGACATTAGATAATGCCATAATGGCGAAGCGCCAAAAGGATGCCATCATCATCTACACTTGTAGTAACATAAGTAGCAACAGCCTTCAATTCGGGGATGGCATTACCCATGGCGATGCCTGTTCCAGCCTTGAGAATAATGCTCATATCGTTGCCACCGTCACCGAAAGCGATGGTGTGGCTCATATCTATACCTTCTGCCTCTGCCATGGCGATGAGCCCTTTGCCTTTGTCAGCATCGCAATGGGTAATGTCGGTAAACTCCGGATGCCATCTGCCCGACACACAATGGGGCACTTGGGGCATGAGCAACGACTCATGGTGGGCATCAAAGAATGCCGACAACTGATAGACAGGTTCTTCCATAGCCACGTCAAGGGGCGTATCGTAGTCGATATTGGTCACCGCAAGGTCGTGTTCAAAGATACGTGCAATACACTCTTTGCTATTGAATGGCACCATGCGTGACTCGGTACAAACGAGACAAGCATCGTCATTCTGACGACAATCGTTGAGAATCAAATCCACATCGGCAGGGGCTATAGGAACACGACGAACGGTGCGCTTGCCTACAAAGCAATGTGCTCCGTTGGTAGTGATATAGCCGTCAATGAGATGTTCGATAGGTTTGAGATTGTTGAGAATATAATAGGGACGTCCCGTAGAAATATAGATGCGTGCACCATTGGCCTTAGCCTGTGTGAGGGCAAGGATGGTAGATGGTGGTATCTGGTGGGTTTTGAAACTAACGAGAGTACCGTCGATATCGAAGAAAAGGGCATATTGATGATCCATGAAATACAATCTTTATATTGTGAAACTAGTGGGTAAGAGGTTTATTTCCTACCGAAATCGGCAGGAACCTCACCCCATTTCTTGGTTTCCCACTTGATGATGGGGTTCGTCCAAGTATGTGTATTCAACCAACGCTCAGCGCGCTGGATAATCTGATAGAGTGGTTCTGTCTGTGGTGTGCGCTCAAGTTTGGTCTTACACTGACGCTTCTTCACCCAAAGAATGGCATTGTAAGAGTCGCTATAGATGGTTTTTTGCGTTTGTCCTTGCTGTTGCATGAGTGCGAGTGCATGGACTATGGCGAGAAATTCACCGATATTGTTGGTGCCTTTCATCGGACCGAAATGGAACACACGGGCACCTGTAGCTAAGTCGATGGCCTGATATTCCATCGGACCGGGATTTCCGGAACAGGCAGCATCGACGGCCCACGCGTCTGCCGTCACCTCAAGAGGCAACGGCAGAACGGTGTCGTTTCGATAGTCGGGAGGGTTCTGCATGGGCTACATACGCTCAGGAACCTCGATACCAAGCAGTGCCATGCCATTGCGGATGACTTTTGCCACGTTGCGTGCAATAACAAGGCGCACGAGTTTCTTCTGCTCATCGGCCTCGTTGAGGATGCTATAGTCGTGGTAGAACTGGTTGAATACCTTTGTGAGTTCGTAGCAGTAGTTGGCAATGCCACTGGGACTGTAGTCTTTACCGGCCTGCTCTACGGCAGCGCCATACTCGCTCATCTTCTGGATGAGTTCGGTTTCCTTGTCGGAAAGAACTGCGGTGAGTGGTGCTTCGGATGCTCCCTGCTCGCCTGCCTTGCGCAGAATGCTGCGGATACGGGCATAGGTATATTGGATGAAAGGACCGGTATTGCCATTGAAGTCGATAGACTCTTCGGGATTGAAGAGCATATTCTTGCGTGCATCAACCTTCAGAATGAAGTATTTCAGGGCACCCATTCCCACGATGCGTGCAATCTCGTTGCGCTCGTCTTCACTCATATCGTCAAACTTACCCAGTTCCTCACTGGTCTTCTTGGCGTCGCTGACCATGAGTGCCATCAAGTCGTCGGCATCGACAACAGTACCTTCACGGCTCTTCATCTTACCATTGGGAAGTTCGACCATACCATAGGAGAAGTGGACAAGTTCCTTACCCCACTTGAAACCGAGGCGATCGAGGAGTATTGAAAGTACCTGAAAGTGGTAGTTCTGCTCATTGCCCACCACGTAAATCATCTTGTCGATGGGGTAATCCTGGAAGCGCATTTCAGCAGTACCGATATCCTGTGTCATATAGACACTGGTGCCATCGGAACGCAACAGGAGTTTCTGGTCAAGGCCCTCGTTAGTAAGATCGGCCCAAACAGAATTGTCGGCATGACGCTCAAAGAGGCCTTTGGCAAGTCCTTCCTCTACTTTGGCTTTACCCTTGAGATAGGTCTGCGATTCATAGTAAATCTTATCAAACGAAACACCCATCTTTTTGTAGGTCTCGTCGAAACCGGCATATACCCAGTTGTTCATCTTTTGCCAGAGGGCACGCACTTCGGGATCATTATTCTCCCACTTCACCAACATCTCGTGTGCCTCCTTAATGAGAGGAGCCTCCTGCTTGGCTTGTTCTTCGTCCATGCCACTTTCAACAAGTTGCTTTACTTCTTCGCGATAATGCTTATCGAAAGCAACATAGTAATCACCAATCAGGTGGTCGCCCTTCTTGCCGCTTGTCTCAGGAGTCTCGCCATTGCCATATTTCAACCAAGCCAACATAGACTTACAGATATGTATGCCTCGGTCGTTGACAATATTGGTCTTCACTACACGATTACCATTAGCCTGCATAATCTGTGCCAACGACCAGCCCAACAGGTTGTTGCGCACGTGTCCTAAGTGAAGTGGTTTGTTGGTATTGGGCGAAGAGTATTCGATCATCACCAACGGACTATTTTCATTAGCTTGACGCTCACCATAATGTTCATTGGCATTGATATCGTTGAGCAGGGCAAGCCATGCTGCTGGCGCAATGACCAGATTGAGGAAACCCTTCACAGCGTTGAATCCTGCAACAGCTTCGCAATGGTCTGCAAGATACTGACCAATCTCTTGTGCAGTCTGTTCTGGATTCTTCTTAGAAATCTTAAGGAAGGGAAATACCACTAATGTAAGATTACCCTCAAACTCACTACGTGTCTTCTGCAGTTGCACCATCTTTTCGGGCACTTGTTGTCCGTAAAGTGATGATACGGCCTCTTGTGCCGATGTGATTATCTGTGATTCTATATTCATATACCTATTATATTTAGAGTGCAAAGGTACGATTAAGTGAGCAGAATACAAAAAGAAATACCAAATTTCTTTTGGATTCTCGAACGTAAGTACCTAAGATGCGAAGCATCAGAGGTACGATTAAGTGAGCAGAATACAAAAAGAAATACCAAATTTCTTTTGGATTCTCGAACGTAAGTACCTAAGATGCGAAGCATCAGAGGTACGATTAAGTGAGCAGAATACAAAAAGAAATACCAAATTTCTTTTGGATTCTCGAACGCAAGTACCTAAGATGTGAAGCATCAGAGGTAACTACAAAGCCTTTAAAGGCATACGAATAAGCGATAGAAAAAACATACGCCACAGAAAATTATATGCAGAAATGCTTTCGCAATTGCTGGAAATTTCGTACTTTCGCATCAACTAAACACTAAAAAAAATTGCCTTATGAAGAAAATCGTAGTTTTGACAGGTGCCGGAATGTCGGTAGAGAGTGGACTGAAAACTTTTCGCGATGCTGACGGATTGTGGGAAAACTATCCCGTAGCACAGGTGGCAACACACGAAGGATGGCTCGAAAACCCCACTTTGGTGACCAATTTCTATAATATGCTGCGAAAAAAATGTCTCGATGCCAAACCCAATGAGGGCCATAAACTTGTAGCAGAACTCGAAAAGAAATATGATGTGACTGTAGTGACACAGAATGTGGATAACCTTCACGAGGCTGCGGGCTCATCAAAAGTAATCCATCTGCACGGCGAACTCATGAAGGTGTGCAGCAGTAGGGATGTAGATAACCCGCGATATCAGCAACTTCTCACTGCCGAGAACTGTGAAGTAAAGCCCGGCACACTGGCTGGCGATGGATCGCTTCTCCGCCCCTTTATAGTCTTTTTCGGCGAAGGCGTGCCAATGATCAGTCGTGCAGCGGATGAAGCAGAACATGCGGACATCTTTATTATCATCGGTACATCGCTCAACGTCTATCCTGCAGCCGGACTTGTACAGTATGTCAGACCGGGAGTACCTGTATATCTCATAGACCCCCACCCCGTCAATGCTGGTTCCAACGTGCAGCAGATACAGGCTGGAGCCAGCGAAGGCATGCGCCAACTCTCAAAACTGCTTCTTTCAGACTAACGCAAGCTATGGATTATAGGATTCATAAGCAATAATGGTCGCGAAATGTAAACAAGTGCTAAAATACTGATGTTTTCGCACACAGCAATTGATTCATATCAATAATATATGTTTATTTTGCGTAAAATATTCCAAAAAAGTTGCGTCGTTATGAAAATCATCGTAACTTTGCATCGTCAAAAAGAACAAGAGGTTCTTATCAGACATTCGGTTAATAGATTGTTTTAGGTTAGTAGTAATATTTATAGTTTTAGGTTTTTAGTTATTGGTAAAAAGAAAGTTTGAAATATGGATAACAGTGGTCGCCGTGAGGCTCCCATAACTTTCTTTTTTTTATAGAATTTTGTTTCATACAACATATACACGCCGCAAGGCAATCCAATCTTGAGGTTGGAAAACAAAAAGAAAGGATTTTTAGTTATACATAGGCTTTGGATGTCGCTGCTCGTGTTGAGTAGCGGCGTTTTTTTTATTTCCACCCACCATATTTCTCTCGTAAACCACCATTTCATAGCCGCATAATTTATGGATAAAAATTTTGAGTGCTTCCGTTCTGGATAATAGCAGTATAGCATATTAGCAGACTCTATTCTGTTACTATGCTATTCGATGTCCATATCATTATCGCTGGTCAGTACCCAATCGTATTTTTTCACCCATCTCCAGACGGTTGCACGAGAGAGGTTTGTCATATTCTGAATTTGAGGTTTAGCCAGACCTATTCGCATAAGATAACAAACTTGCATCTGCTGCTCTGTAAATGTACCCAATTCTTTCAGTAATCGGTCCTTGAATAATGGGTATAATTCATCTACTGCTTGATATAGCTGCTTCCAATCGGCTGATTTCATATTCTTCTTGCCAGTTGAAGATTGGCGGATAGCGTAGATGACATCCTCTGCTTTGCCCTCCAGCTCTGACTGGTGTAAAAGTTTGATAAAGATCTTGTTTTGATCCATCTTCTCCGACAGTTGTTGCTCTTTCGCTTTCAATGCCTCATCATAATCTGACAATTCAGCATTCACACGCAGAAGTTCCCTATTAACATTCGCCAGTTCGTACGTAGATTTTGCCAAAGACTTCTTAGATTGCTCCAGTTCTTGCTCTTTCTCTACTATGTTTGCTCGAAGTTGTTGAGCATCATTGGAAACTCGCTGTAATTCCGATGACAATGTAACAACCTCTTGCAGATGCTTATTACGCCTTCTCACGTAAAGAATATAAGCGATACTTGCCAAAAGTATTGTTGCCATGACAACAATGGTGAGTGTGTTTTTGTACCGTTCTCTTTCGTCCTTTAGAGTTTGTTCTTTCTTTTGGTCCAGATGATATTGATACTCATTATTTACTGTTGCAGCAAGTTCCTGCCTCTTCCCGAAATCCAGCGAATCACTCAACTGCATATAAATATCTGCATACTTACCAGCGTCTTCCCTATTTCCCGTCTTTTTGCAGATTCGATAAAGAAGTTTTGCTGCATCATACATATTATCTATGTCTGTACCATCTTCTAGAATGCGCTTGCAATATATTGTAGCAGAATCATTCTGGTTTGAAGATTCATAGTATTGTGCGAATGCCATACAAGCGAAAGCTGAGTAATCTATTAAAGGATTAATCTCAATCAATGAAAAGCACTCCTTTGCTCTTTGTGTTTCTCCCAATTCCGAGTAGTCGCACAATAAATAAAAAAGGAAATTTTGATGTTTGGAAATGTCTTTTGATATCTTTATCTGTTCATATGCCAGATTGAAAGCTTTTTTTGCCTGCATGGAGCTATCTAAAGCAAGGTAGGCAGAACCCAAATGAAGATATGGTAGCACACAGTCAGTCTTCAACTGCTTGCATATACTAAGTTCTTTCTCTGCCATACTTACAGCATTGGCATAATTCTGAACCCTATACTGCAAGTAAGTCAGATTTGAGTACGTGTTTCGCATCATAATTGAATCACAATCTTTGTTGTTATGTGCAAAATCTAAAGATTTGAAAAAATACTCTAACGCCTGTGGGGTATCATGTAAGTCACGATATACACTACCAGCATAATAATAAACTTCTTGTTTCTCAGATTGAGAGCCTTCACTTTCAAAATACCCAATAAGCCTTCTTATTAAAATGTCTGAGTTTGGGCTATTGTCTGCTTTGTCATTCAAGCGTACACGCAGTAAATCGTATTTAGACCTGACATAATCATTGCTTTCTCGTACTTCAAATTCCAATGAATCCAACATGACAAGTGCCGTTTGTGGATTTTCATTGCCTATGTTTTTGATATGTTCCAGATCATCCAAGACAGTTTGTTTAGAACAAGCCGTAGTAAATACAGCAAGGAGTAACCAAATGCAACGAACCAAAATCTTATTCATATTCTTTTATTGTTAATTCTGGTGCAAAGATACACAGAAAAGATGAGTTAAAGAAGGTTTTTACATTCATTAGTGTTTCTTGGTGTTTCACATAAATCTGAAGAATAACAAAACTGACAAAACTCTTATAAAACGTAACTATCTGGGTGTCTGTATAATATAAATAAAAAAACAGAAGGATAACATTATTTAACAGATAGTAGAAACACTTTGAAACACAAAATATTTCCATACAACTCATTTAATGAGTAATTTTGGACCAGAATCAAACATTTAATTATCGTAGTTATGAAAAAGAGAATCTGTTTTATGGCAATTTTGTTTGCCTTCGTAATGCAAAGCTTAAGTGTGTGGGCAGCCACACAAAGTGTTACACCCGTGTACTTACACTATAAGCACACACCAAAACTGGATGGAATGCCGAAGCCATCAAAATCACCTGCGAACTACAGCCTCTCATTGAGCGTGTCTTATAATGCAGATGGGCAGCAATTGGTTATGCAAGACTCTTCTGGTGAAGTATACACATACTATATATTAAATGAGAATGAGGAAGTCGCATCACAAGGCATATTGGATTTCAGCAGTACAGATTATCATACTGTCGACCTTTGGGCTTACCTTAGTGGAGCATACACCTTAGTCATTGTGCATGGTGGGCATACTTTCTGTGGCACGTTTGATGTTGATTAGATTCTGACTCAACATCATTTCAGAGAGAAACCAATCTACATAAAAGAAGCGGAAGTAAAATAGTTAAAGAGGTTCTGCTTTAGTTTGTTAGGTCAGAAACACAATGAACAAACTTTTCCCTGTTTTTTATTCTAAACTACTTTTGCTGTGCATAAACCTATATCAATATCAGTTTAAAGATAATAATAATATGATTCATAATCAAGTATTACTCACTAATGGATGCTTTTGTGATAAAATAGAAGCTCATGTCAAAGGAATTCCACATTATGCTTTTTCAGTAATGATATTTGATTCAAAGAACAATCTTTTATTGCAACGGAGGGCAAAATCAAAGTACCATTCTGGTGGATTGTGGAGTAATGCTTGCTGTGGCCATCCTTTGGTAAACACCTCAATTGATATCATAAATAAAGCAGCAGCAAAGAGGCTTGAAGAGGAAATGGGGATATGTAGCAAATTGCAATATAAATATAGTTTCAAATATCAAGTAGGTTGTGGTGCTCTAACTGAAAATGAAGTAGATTATGTTTTTGAGGGCATTTATGATTGCGAAACTCCTATATCTTATAACAAAATTGAGGTGGAAAACTATAGATGGGTCACTCGTGAAGAATTGATTAAAGATGTACAATCAAATCCCTATGCATATACTTCGTGGTTTCGAATAATACTTAATCATTATCAAATATGGGATTAATCTCTCTACAATGTTTAACAATTAATTTTTTATTAGTAATGAAAAATTTTAAAGAGCTGTTAGATTCTTTGAATCTAGAAGAATTGTCAAGTCGTGAAGAACTTGCTGTAATGGAAACTCAGGCACATGATCCGTATACAGATCGTGACGAACCTGGTATGTGGTTGCTTGGGTGGAAAATCGCTGATTGAGAATTTGCTTCTATACATATTTGTGTATAGAAGCTTAAATCTGTATTTATGAGAGATGATATTAAAAGGCTAAATAAAAGGATAAAAGAGGAAATTCTTATCCTTCCCGTTAGGCAATGTACCAAAGATAGCCTTGAAAAAGCTATCTTTGGAAGTCTTTCTTTCTATACATATTTGCCATTAGACATTCTTGATACAACTAAAGATAGAGAATGTTATTTGGCAAAAACAATAGACCTTAGTCTATATGCTATACTTTATGTGGCATCAGTAGTTTTTACAGATAAGCTATTTGATCACCAGATGAATATAAAATCTCATAAACTCTTTGTCGAGTATAATTTTTTTATAAAAGAATATGCTGTTAGGGGACTACAAGAAACCATTGGGAGCGAATCAAAATTCTGGATGTCATTTGACGCTTTGAAATATAAATTATTTGCAAATTCAAGTTTTACCAACCACGATTTTAATGGCGGAGAAGAAGAGTTGTTTATTAAACTGTTAAACAAAAGTTCTCTTATTGGCGCCTATATTTCTGCGATGCAAATTATTGTGCAGGAGGAACTGGAGTGGGATAAGATACTTGATGCATTAAATAAATTCCATAAAGCATTTCAACTTGTTGACGATTACGAAGATCTTATTGAGGATGCAAAAAATGATCAACTAAATTATTATTTGTATGTGGGAAAACAATGTATGCTGGAGTCTGAAACTATTTCAAATAATATAAAAGTATTATATGTAGATGGTGTAATTGAACGGGGGCTAAACTGTGCTCTTTTATTCTCAAAAGAGTCAGCAGAAGATTTCTCGCGTTTAAATATGAGGTACTCTCATGCTTTCTCTAAAGAACTATATCAACAAATAGGTAGAATACTGGTAGAGATAAGATTTCTTAAACAAAAAGCAATTGTAAAATCAGAACTGAGCAATAGAAAAATTACTAATAACACAATAAGTTTATCTATCTCTAAAAGTTTGGCTTTTATCAAGAATAGAAGGAATGATAACAATTCCTGGACAGATTTTATGACTCTTGCAGGTCCTGGTACTAATTGGATTACAGCATTTGTTATATCTATGCTTGGAGAATTTCCAGAAAACAGAGAGTATCTTAAGGAAAGCCTAGATTGGTTGGAAAAACAAGAAGGAAACTATAATGATGGTGTAGTTGTAGATGCTGATTCAACTAATTTTCTCATTAAAGCTAAAAGTGTTATGGAAAATGAAGTACATAAAGCCGATATTGAGAAGTGGGAACAGTTCGTACATCCATCAGGAGGCTTTTCTACATATAGAGATAATAGCATAACTAGAGTTCTACATATAAGTCCAGATTCCAATATTATAGGATGGACTGCAGAGCATTATTGTGTTACTGCAGTTGCTTGCTGGATTGCCAAATCGATAAAATGTGGGAGTATTTATGAAAAGGCTCTCTCATATCTTCGTGATGGTATAAGGTCTGATGGAAGTATTCCTTCGTATTGGTGGACAGAAGATCTGTATACAACCGCTTTTGCTGTTATGTGTGGACTATACGGAAAGCCTGTAGAATATATTCTAAAACGACAAGTATCTAAAGGATATTGGACAAATATGGATAAACCATCAGTTTTTTATACTTCATTATGCATTAAAGCTCTTGAGTTGATACCCAATGCCGATTCCAATATCAGATCGTGTATAGAAAGGGGGGTTGATTGGATCGTAAGCCAGCAAAACGATGATGGCAGTTGGGATTCTGAAGAAATCCTAAGAATACCTGCACCCGATATTCTTGATCCTCAAAGTGTAAATAATTGGAAGAGGTCCTCTTTTGGAGTAAATATCATTACTGATGATTACGGGAGAGTATTTACAACAGCATTAACATACAATATACTTTTATCTTATAATAGATATGTTGCATAATATTTTGTTCACAGAATATAATAGGTCACAGTCGGTTCTTCACCTTGACGATGAAAGACATTTTATTATTAGCAATGATAAACGAGCTATATTAGAGAATATGTTAAAAGGCTGCGATGATGATTCAAAAGATGAATTATTCAAACTGCTTGCTGAAAAAGGGGTAGAAGCTAATACATATGTTGGGCTTCAGGAATATCAAATGAAAGTAAAAATTATTCCGGCGAAGGTAATGAATATTTTAACAAAGCCATTTCTGTTTCTTTTCTACGATACAATTCTTTGTGTTGTGTTTACATCATTATTAGGTTATCTTTGCTATGAACTGTTTCTTGCATCGCATACATTCCTTTCTACAACTTTTGCTTTCAATGCCTCTTGGCTTTTGTTAATTATAATGTTCGTTTTTCATGAAATAGGACATGCTAGTGCTTGCAAACATTATGGAGCTCCTATATATGATGTTGGTTTTGGTATTGCGGCTTTTAGACCTGTGTTATATGCTAACGTAACTGGGGCTTGGTATCTAAACCAGAAAGAAAGACTTATAGTAAATATCGGTGGGGTCTATTTTCAAATTATTTTATCTTCAATAACGACTTTTTTATCTATACAATTTGAAAATTCATCATTATTTTATTTGTCAAGAACGATGTTGATTTCTGTATTTTTCCAATTCTATCCATTTTATAGAAGCGATGGTTATTGGATAATATCAGACATAATTGGAGAACCTCATCTATATAAAAAAGCCATCGCAATAACTTCAAAGAAAATCCGTAACTGGAAAAAAACGATTCTAACCCCTAAAGAATTGTGTTTGTTTATATATTTGATGTCTTTTGAATGTGTAATTATGTTTTTATTACTATTTTTTATATATAATAATTTCTCAATTTTGATTAGGCTACCTCAGGAAGTAGTAGTCTCCTTATCACAGATAATCTCAGGAGATTTTCATAGGATTGAAACTGTAAGTTTCCATGATATTTGGGTAGCAATTGTTGTTTTTTTTATTACTAAATTTGTGTTTAATACAATTCATAATAGAAAACGTTCTGCTAATGGGGCAACAGTACGTTCTAAATAACCAGCCCCGTAATAATAAATATGGAGAATAATAAATTAAACGATTTGGTAAATTCTTTGAATTTACAAGAACTTTCTTCTCGTGAAGAGCTAGCAGAAATGCCATCTGCTTCTGAACCAACTCTTGAGGATCAAACAATCACCATCTTTGCATGGAATATTCCGATCTAAGAAGTTTATTGTTCCTTGAACAAGTCGGGTTGCTCCGACTTGTTCAAACTTTAATTGTTTAACAAAATGAAAAGAATACTATTAATATTAATAATTGTGCTTTGGCAGAGTGTCGTTTGGGCACAGATTTCGGTCAAAGGAAAGATTACAGATGTAAATGGAAAAGGTGTAGAGTATGTTAGTGTAGGGGTTGATAGTTTATTTACTATATCTGATGTAGATGGATATTTTGAGTTGAAAATACCTGAAGGACATACTGCTCCTATGATCTTTCATCATATCAGCTATCGTACACAACAACTGCCATTTGACACATTTAAAAGTGGTAGTGTGAGTGTTAAGCTCGAAGAAGATATTTACAATCTTTCTAATATAATAATCTCAAATAAAGAATTGAAAGAAAAAACAATCTCTCATAAAGGTTTTAAAGCTCCAGGTGACGTGGGGTTCAATAATATTAGGAACTCCATCTATGAGATTGGGCCTATTGTAAATAACAAAAATAATTATCTTGTTAGGAGTTTTAACTTTAAGGTCGAAGAATGCACTTATTCTTACTGTACAGTTCGTATTATCGTATACGAGATAAACGACAAAAAATTAACTCCAGTCCAGCACAAGCCGATATATATTGATTTCTCGGACAAAAAACAATTTACAGAGCAAACAATCGAAGTAAAAGAGGACATATTACTTAAAAAGAATCATAAATATTATATAGGTCTTGCCGTGGTTAGCTCTAGTGGTAAGGGAACTATCCATTTTCCAGCATATATACGAAAAGGATATGTAAGGAATCTCACATCTGGAAAAATCAAAAAACTCCCTGCAACTATAGGGCTATCGATGAAAGGATTTGTGTTTTAAATCCGAAAATCTCATCGTCTTATGACTTTGCAATTGATTCCAATATCCCTACGATCATAAAGAAAGATGGTACAACGTTTACCGCTCAACGCTCTGGGCTTGGCGATGGAGACCGTCGCTTCCCCAACACTTTCTATCTTCCATACATAGGGTTCACTAATTAAATATAAATTATTGATAATAAGAAAATTAGCTATTAAAATATTTGCTCAATTCGCGAAAAATGATTACCTTTGAGTGTTAAAACCACAGAAATAATATGAAATACTACTCTCAATATTATGTTCACGACCTGTTTGAGCTCCAACCTATATAATTCATAGGAACAAAAAAACGGGATTGTCTGGAAGCCAAGTGTTGCTTGGCCTTGTTGACAAACAAAGAAAACGTTTATCAGAATAAGTTTCTCACCACATCACCGGCATCTTGAAGAGATGATAACTGCTCTGGGAAGAATTGCAGCCTAAAACAAAACACATGATAGACTATATTGATTTATTTTGCACTCTTCAGAAGAAATAGTGCAGCAATTTTTATGTAGTTATGTCATAAGTGACAAGAGCTTTCTATGTTAAAATCCAAATATTTTGACCATTATTTTTAATTTATGCTGATATTTTATATTCTGGTGAGAAAATTTGGCGATTTCGAACCATAGCAGTGACCAAACGTATGAGTTTGTTCTTTACATTATTCAGTGCAACCTGCTTTTTCTTTCCACGTTCTACGAGTCGCATATAGTATCTTGCGATAACGGGATTGAAGTTGATGGCAGCCAGTGCAGCCTGCGTCAGCATGGACTTTATCCGGCGGTTCGCCATGTAATGTACACGAGGAT
>NZ_NPJC01000013.1:0-846 GCF_002251405.1 Prevotella sp. P4-98
TAGGCCTGTTGCGAGAGTTGGGTGCATCAGTGCGGCAGCTGGAGCGACTGACAGGCATCAGTCGGGGAGTGATTCAGTTCGTAAGGAAGTAGCTTGCCCCCTATGACACGTACCTGTCCCTTGTCATCCTCTTGTCATCCTTGTCATCCCATCAATGACACTGCGTCAGATACACCCCGAGGCACGCCGGATGGTATCTCATAACCGTAAATGGGTGTACGTCTATCATATTGAAGCATCCTTCGTCATAGTAGACCGAATCCTCCCTGCCAATATGAACAAAGGTTGAATCCTCATCCAACGAAATCTTATATCATGTCTGAAATCTCCGATGCCATACAGACCAAGTGCTTGGCTTTTGGCGACCGCATAATAAAGCTCAATGACTACTTGTTAGAGCAGGCTGCTAATAAGAAGCCTGGCTACAAGATGGTAAATGGGAAACGAGTCTATAACAAATCTATTCCTGTGCACTTGCAGGCTGTCTCGAATCTTTGTAACCAACTTTTGAGGTCTGGCACAAGTGTCGGAGCAAACAACGCTGAAGCGTCAAGCGCAATTAGTAAAGCAGATTTCAAATCAAAGTCATATATAGCCTTGAAGGAGGCCCGAGAAAGCCTATATTGGATAGACTTGCTTCACCGAAATGGATATTTAGACGATAAACAGCATAGTAGTATTTACTATGACACGTACCTGTCCCTTGTCATGTCCCTTGTCATGACCGGTATCTACCATGTGATGATGCGTGGTATTAATCATCAAACCATCTTTGAAGATGAGGAAGACAACTACCAGTTCATCAACACCCTCGACCGCATGCGTGTTAGGTACGATGACAAGAGG
>NZ_NPJC01000014.1:0-2324 GCF_002251405.1 Prevotella sp. P4-98
TCTTTGCCCTACTGGAAGCCAACAGCATCCGTGTGAATCGCTTCAGAGCCGACTGTGGTTCGTGCTCGAAGGAAATTGTCAGTGAGATAGAGAAGCATTGCACGCACTTCTACATCCGCGCCAACAGGATGTCAATGACCTGTCCCTGTGACATCTAAAAAAAATCCACGGAGCACACAGAAATCACGGAAAGATTATAGTTAAAGATTCTTGTAAAGATTATTGTTAAGATGTCGAGCCGTAGGCGATCCAAAATAAAACCCTTCCTAGAAGCGAGGTATTCGAGCGCATTCTCGTCAAGGATTTTAGTTAAAGATTTTGTTTGCTGCCTCCCTGAATTACAGATTATTTCTTGCGAAGCAACCAAAAAAATACCGTTTCTCAAAACTGTAATACTGTAACTGTAACGCAAAAAATCGTTTTTGGAAACTGTTATATTGTTATATTGTAACGCTTGGTGTGAATTGGCATTGTCCAAGAAACAGGAACAGTCCTCGCGAAACCTATTTTTCCATTCCGAAAACTGTAATACTGTAAGCTGTAAGAATTGAAAGTCATGATGTCAATGACCTGTCACTGTGGCACCTTGATTTTAATGTCTGATTTAACATTATTAAATATAAATATGTCAAAGAATTCCACTTTTGCGTGATTTTTCTCGCTAAAAAGTTTGTATTATCAATGATTATTCGTATCTTTGCAACAACAGAATCCGCCACGCTTCCCATTTGAACAGCGAACCAGGGCGGGTCTTTTGCTTTTATGGGAACATTAAGATTATACACTAAACAGGCTCTTTCTATTTTCGAACAAATAGAACTACTAAAAAGTAGAGGCTTAAATATTGCTGATTCATCCAAGGCTGCAAAATTTCTTGGTGAGGTCAGCTATTTTCGTTTTGTTCAATACCTTCGTCCTATGGAGGCAGACAAGACTACACATCAATTTAAGCCTAATAGTAGATTTGAAGATGCCGTAGCTCTCTATAACTTTGATATAGAGTTGAGAGAATTGATGTTCAAGGCTGTTCAACGATTAGAGATTGCTTTGCGCACAAAGATTATACAAGAGTTCTCTTTGGCTCATGGACCGTTTTGGTTCTTTGATACAAGTCTTGCTGACGATGAACACAAGTTTATTGAGAATATGAACTCCATAGATAGAGAACTTCAACGTAGCAAGGAGGACTTTATCAAAGAGCATAGGCGCAACTATGACAAGCCGATATTCCCTCCAGCATGGAAAACGCTTGAACTTGCATCTTTCGGCACGCTTTCAAAACTCTATTACAATTTCAGTGACAAGAAGTTGAAGAAGCGTGTAGCTCGTCAATTCAATCTTCCACAGCATGAGGTGTTGGAAAGCTGGATGCGCAGTGTAACTGTCCTGAGAAACTGTTGCGCTCACCACTCACGACTTTGGAATCGCTATCTTTCCAATGCTCCACAAATGAACGCTTCTTTACGTGGTGCATGGGTGAACATTGATGGTGTTGATGCGAACAAAGTATATGCTATAGCTTGTTGTATTGCATATTGGCTTGATTCGATGGGGTATGGATTGGACTTCAAGAATGAACTCAAATCCTTACTCGTTTCTTATCCACAGGTAGACCCGGCAGCAATGGGATTCCCTGAAAATTGGATTTCGGAGCCTCTATGGAGATAACTTTATAGATAAAATACAGATAAGCTTGTCGGTAGTGAAAATTCTTCATTACCGACAGGCTTTCTTCTTGATATATGAACTATTTGATGTAAGTAAAGGTTAAATACGTTAAAAATCACCCATTTCGTATCAATATAGAACCTATATTGCCACTTTTCTACCGTTTAGAGCGTATAATACTGATAATCAACTAATAATAGATACTTCTTCTGTAATACTATAAGCTGTAAGGATTGTAACGCAAAAAATTCGTTTTCAGAAACTGTCAACTGTCAACTGTAACGCAAAAAATCGTTTTTGGAAACTGTTATATTGTTATATTGTAACGCTTGCGATTGACATTGGTTTTGCTCTTATGATGTCGAAAATGTACGGTTTTTGTCTTAACACAATGTTAGGAAAATGATAATATTGTAACATTTGTATTAAAAGTTGATTTTTTATTATGGCGGCAAAAGTAGTAAATATTTTCGAAATAACAAAAGGAAACGGGAAGAATAACGCTCGATTTCTCTATTTTGGGTTTAGACACGCATCTATGAGTGTTAAAAACTATTTACATGTGACAAGCATAACAGCGTTACAATATAACAATATAACAGTTTTCGTTTAGCAAAAACTGCCGCAGAAAAGAGAAGAAGTCAATTTTTCAAAAT
>NZ_NPJC01000015.1:0-17612 GCF_002251405.1 Prevotella sp. P4-98
GTTACTTTAAGCTTTGATCACTATAAAGTTACTGATAATCAGCCACTTAACCAAATTTTATTAGTTATATTACGTTAATTAACTCCTTCATTTTCAAACGATTACGTTAGAATTAACAGAGTATTGTTTATATGTATTTGTATCTTTGCAGAAAACTATAAAATATTATGGCAAGAAACAGAGAAGAATCATGGGATGCCATGTATCAATTGGCAGTAGCTTATGTCATGGAGCATCATCAGATGCCCGCCAAAAGCAACAAGGAGTATGCCAACATCTTGAACTGGTGGAAATACAATCGAAAGAAATATAACCAAGGAACGCTCAATAATAGTCATGCAGAAAAGCTGATAGAACTCAGTAAAATGCGGACGATACACGAACTACATTAATATATTGACGATGATGAAAACAAACAGAAGCCATCACTTACCTATGATTATCGCCATAGGCATGGCATTAAGCATCATTATTTCACTACAGGCCCTTGCTCAAAAGAAGAATCCGCCTCTGGTCTTTGCCCACGAAAACCAGCATCTCTCACTTATGCAGAAAGCATACTATAAAGAGCGTACATTGACAGCACAACCCTTGTTACCCAATCCTTTTCTGATGGACAACGGAAAGAAAGAGGTGAAACGCTACGGACAATGGGCACAGAGACGTGCAGAACTGTTGGCAAGTATTCAGAAATATGAAATCGGCATGAAGCCTGCGGTAAGCATGGACGATATTGATGCCCGCATGAACGGCGACACCCTTATCGTCGATGTACACGTGGACGGACAGACCCTGACTCTCTCGTCCGTCATTACTTATCCCAAAGGTGGTAAAGCACCCTATCCGCTCATCATCGGAGCCAGTCGCAACTCTATTCCTGCACAACTCTTCACAGCGCGCAATATCGCCTTGATGACCTTCAGAGAGAGTCAGGTGAACAACTACACCCAATGGGGGAAGCACGACAGGCGCGGTCTGTATCAATTCGACCGACTCTATCCTTCGCTAACAGCCAATGGGGCCTATAGTGAATGGGCATGGGGATTCAGCCGACTGCTTGACGGACTACAGAAACTCGGTCCAGAACAAACACACATCGACATGAAGCATATCGGAGTGACAGGATGCTCGTATGCTGGAAAAATGGCGCTGTTCTGTGGAGCCATGGACGAACGCGTGGCATTGATCATCGCACAAGAACCCGGAGGCGGAGGTGCTGCGTCATGGCGTGTATCGCGCACCATAGGTAAGGTGGAAACACTCGACCGTACAGACTACAACTGGTTTTTGGAATCAATGAAGACAACATTCGCTGAAGAACGTGTAGATCTGTTGCCTCACGACCACCACGAACTCATTGCCCTGTGCTGCCCACGTGCCGTATTACTTTTAGGCAATCCTGACTACGAATGGCTGGCTGATCCTTCCATGTATGTTTCTGCAGAAGCTGCCATCAAGGTTTGGCAGCGTTTCGGTATTGCCGACCGCATCGGTTATTCCATCGTACCGGGACATGACCATTGCCAATTGCCCGAATCACAATATCCGGAAGTCGTTGCCTTCATAGAACGTTTCCTCTTGGGCAAGAGCGACACACCTACCACAATACGTATTGCGCCGGCAGACTATCAACAGAAATACGATGTGAAACGATGGGTCAACTGGTAGAGCGTATGAATAAAAAAGCTATTGTGATAGGAGCCACCTCCGGTATCGGACGCGAAGTGGCTTTACAACTGGCAGAAAAAGGATGGCTGGTAGGCATTGCCGGTCGGCGCACAGACCTTTTAAGAGAGGTGCAACGTCAGGCGCCAGAAGGTCGCATCGCTTGTCTCCGACAGATAGATATTACCAAGGATGATGCCTCTGACCTTCTGGAGGAGATGATCAGCGAGATGGGAGGCATGGATCTCTATTTCCACAGTTCGGGTATCGGTTGGCAGAACACCACGCTCGATATTGACAAGGAGCTGCAAACCGTAGCCACCAATGGTATGGGCTTTGTGCGGATGGTAGCTACTGCCTACCGGTGGATGGCAGGAAACCATAAGAAAGGACACATCGCCTGTATCACCTCGATAGCAGGAACCAAAGGACTGGGAGCCGCCCCTGCCTATTCTTCTACCAAGCGTTTCCAAAACCATTATATAGAATGTCTCTCCCAACAGGCGCGAATGCGTCATCTGCCTATCCTGTTCACAGACATCCGACCGGGTTTTGTAAAGACCGACCTCATTGCTGGCAATCATTATCCCCTACAGCTTGATGCCCATCGGGTGGCAAAAGCCATTGTCGATGCGATAGAAAGGGGAAAGGCTATCAAAGTTATCGACTGGCGTTATGCCATCCTTGTATTCTTTTGGCGCCTCATTCCCCATTGGCTTTGGACTCGCATGAAGATTGGGTAAGTGCCAAAACAACCATTTTTCTCTATAGAAAAAAAAACAACGTTTTCGTTAAGCCAAATGAGCAGAATAAAGCTCGCTTTAATTCTGTCATGGCGAGAAAACGAAGGAGAAATCCAACGTTTTCGTTAAGCCAAATGAGCAGAATAAAGCTCGCTTTAATTCTGCCATGGCGAGAAAACGAAGGAAAAATCCAACGTTTTCGTTAAGCCAAATGAGCAGAGATAAGCTTGCTGAAGATAGGCGGCACCTCGGAAATAAAAGAAAAACAAGGTTTTTCTTTGTATTTCACTCGGTTTGCACTATCTTTGTAGCGGTAAAACAAAAACAATATGAAGAAAATTTTAACTTTGGCCCTAATGGCCATATCACTGGGCGCATACGCACAGGAAGATGTGTATAAAGTGCAGATGGATGCCATCGATGCACAGGGTGAACAAGTAATGAAAGAGTATCGTGCACTACGCGAGAAAGACCCTAAAGGGGAACTGCCGGAGACTAAAGCACGCATCGTACAGTTGTCAAACCAGATGGACTCACTCAGCGGAGTACAACTCAAACTGGTACGTACCATCATCCGCGACAATAAAAACAATACGATTCCTGCCAAATACATCCTCAGCGCCATGTACGACTTCGACTATAATGAGTTGAAGAGTATTCTCGATCCTACTGCTGCCTACTACAACTGCCCGGAACTCGACCGTCCCAAGAAACTCTTGGCGGGTATGGAGAAAAGAGCACCTGGCAAGAAATTTACTGATCTGCAGATGAACGACACAGACGACCGCTATGCTCCATTGAGCCAATGGGTAGGAAAAGGTCAGTATGTATTAGTGGATTTCTGGGCTTCATGGTGCGGTCCCTGCCGACAGGAAATGCCTAATCTGGTTGCCAACTATGAGAAATACCACGACAAAGGATTTGAGATTGTGGGTGTTTCCTTCGACCAAAAGAAAGAGGCTTGGGTGGAAGGCATTCAGAAACTCGGTATGAAATGGCCACAGATCAGCGACCTCAAAGGTTGGAAGTGTGCTGCAAGTGAGGTTTATGGTGTAGCAAGCATCCCTTCTAACATACTGGTTGACCCCAACGGCATCATCGTTGCCATGGATCTTCGCGGTGAGAAGGTTGGCGAGAAACTCAAGGAAATCTACGGAGAATAAACTACCGCTTATAAATATAATATGGGCTTTACAGCAAACAAACCTGCTGCAAAGCCCATATTTCTTTATATCGCAATGCTGGCTATGCCTGACTCAACAACCAAGCCATATAACCAAGGAAGCCTGCGGTAAGCACACCACCTTCCCAGCGTGCCACCGTATATCGGGTACGCGCAAAAAACCATACCAGAGCGACCGATACCAAGGTCATCAGCAGATCTATCATCGTGATACCGTTAATCTGCATCGGACAGATAAGAGCTGTCACACCAAGTATCATCAGTACATTGAACACATTACTGCCAATAACATTTCCGATCGCCATGGCAGAACGGCCTTTACGGGCTGCCACTACACTCGTTGCCAGTTCGGGCAACGAAGTACCGCCAGCCACAATCGTCAGTCCGATGACACTCTCACCTACTCCCAACGAAGTGGCAATACGCGATGCGGCACCGACAAACCAATCACTACCGAATACCAAGGCTGCCAAACCGACCAGCACATAGATGATGCTCAACCATACCGATTGCGCCTTCACCTGTGCTGTTTCCGAATCATCGGCTTTGGCATGCTTCAACGTATAATACATGAATAGGACATAGCCCACCAGCAACATCACACCATCCAAGCGACCGATAGTGTGTCCGGTGATGGTCCACGACAGTTGCCCGTCAATACATGCCAACACCAATAGTACCGATGCAATTACGGCAAACGGGATGTCTTTATGTACCGTAGAACGGCTGATGACCATCGGGGCTACCATGGCGGCACAGCCCACAATAAGCATCGCATTCATAATATTCGAACCGACCACATTACCCACCGCCAAATCGGGGGTGTCCTTCAATGCCGATACCAGACTGACAAAGAGTTCGGGTGCCGACGTACCAGCAGCCACAATGGTCAGACCAATGACAATTTCTGAAACATGCAGCCGACGGGCTAATGCCGAAGCACCTTCTGTCAGTCGGTCTGCTCCTGCCAATACAACAGAAATGCCGATAATCACGATAATGATGTCGAGTATCATAAAAACTATTTCTTGATCTCTAAAAGACTATTCTTCGTCATCCCAATCGAAATCATCGAAGCCCTCAAGCGACGGTCCGATAAAATCATCGAGCGCACGACGTTCCTTCTTCGTAGGACGACCTGTGCCACGGGCACGATCCACAAAACCGCTGATGCGGTTCATCTCCAGCAGTTCATACTGATCGGGAGTTGTCACATTCTCATAAATCTCAGGCAAGAGTTTGGCACCGACACGCTGCTCAATGGTTTTGAGAACCTTGAAAGAATAGGTGACGGGAGGCTTACGCACACTTACCGTCTCACCAACCTTCACCATACGTGAAGGCTTCACGTTGACACCACCGATAGTGACACGACCATTCTTGATGGCGTCAGCGGCAATGCTGCGTGTCTTGAAGATTCGTGCAGCCCACAGCCATTTGTCTATACGTGCCAGTTCAGCCATTCTGCTTCACTCCTTTCCCCAGCTTGTTATACTGGTTCATGGTGATGTCAATACCCGCCAACACAAAGCTGCGGATAATCTCCACACCAAGGTCAAGAGCCGGCTGAAGCGTCTTCATATCGTCGTCACTATAGCGTCCTAACACATAATCCACCTGCATGCCTTGCGGATAATCGTTGCCGATTCCCATGCGCAAACGGGCATACTGCTGTCCGATGAGTTGCTGGATATGTCCCAATCCGTTATGTCCGCCATTAGAACCATTGGCTTTCAGTCGGAAATGTCCAAGTGGCAGAGCAACATCGTCGCTGATGACGAGCAAACGGCTCTGGTCGATATTCTCTTTGTTGAGCCAATAGCGCACGGCATTACCGCTAAGATTCATATAAGTGGTAGGTTTCAGCAGAAATACCTTACGGCCTTTGATAGAAACCTCTGCCACATACCCATAACGCTTGTCCTCAAAAACAATATTGGACGCTTTAGCAAAAGCGTCCAATACCATAAATCCAGTATTGTGGCGGGTCATATCGTATTCACTACCGACATTGCCCAAACCGACAATCAAGTATTTGTCCATGCTCTATGCAGTCAGATTATTCCGCAGTGGCAGCAGCCGAGCGAGAAGCACGGGTAGCCTTAACAGAGCAAACGATAACCTCTTTTGGAGTGGCGATCTCAAGACCTTCGAAGCTGAGGGCAGCCACCTTGATGCTCTTACCGAGCTCGAGGTTTGTAACATCGATGTTCAGAATTTCAGGAATCTGCTGATAAGGAGCGGTAACGTTGATCTTGCGGATCTGGAGCTGAAGCTTACCACCATCGCGCACACCCTGGGCCAGACCGTTGAGCTTAACGGGAATACCTACAGTGATGTTCTTGGTGTCGTTCACCTCGTAGAAGTCTGCGTGAAGCAGAGCATCGGTTGTTGGGTGGAACTGAAGCTCCTTGATGATAGCCTTGTGCTCTTCACCGTCGATGTTCAGCACTACTACATATACATGAGGAGTATAAACTACCTTGCGGAGTTCTGCCATAGAAGCTACAAATGAGAATGCTACGGGAAGTCCGTTCTCATCTTTCTTCTCACCATACAAATTACAGGGTACGAGTCCTTCTTTGCGAAGCTGTTTAGAGGCTTTTTTGCCCAAATCGGTGCGCTTCTGACCGTTTACGTTGATTTCTTTCATAATAATAAATGTGTTACTCTAAATTAAGTTGTTTTTGCTTAATTCACCATCACACGAAGCGAAAAAGCGGTGCAAAGGTACGAAAAATTTGTGAAATGCCCATAACATCCACTACTTTTTTACATTATTTCATCGCTTTTCTTGCACGAGAATGGATTTCTTTGTATTTTTGCACTTGATAAGAGTATCAAAATAATTATTTTCAACAGATTTATGATTAATCGGGAATTAATAAGAATCAAGACCGTTCAGTTAACCTATGCCTATTATCAAAACGGCAGCAAGAACATTGAATCGGCAGAGAAGGAACTTCTTTTCAGCCTCTCCAAGGCCTACGATATGTATGCCTATCTGCTGGCGCTCATTGTTGGCATTACAAAAGAGTCGCGCAGACATTTGGAGGTTGCCCAGGCGAGGGCACAGCGCGAAGGCACAGAAATGCCATCACAGAAGTTCGCTTACAACCGTTTTGCACTGCAGCTTGAAGAGAACAAGATGCTCAACGAGCTGATGGAAACACAGAAGAAATCGTGGAACGACAATCCCGAATTTCTTAAAAAGTTGTATCTTCAGATTACGGAAAGTCAGATTTACCACGATTATATGGCTGACGAGCAAGACGATTACGCTGCTGACCGCGAGGTATGGCGTAAGATTTATCGTACGTTTATTCAGAATAATGACGACCTTGACGCCCTGCTTGAAGAAGAGAGTCTTTACTGGAACGACGACAAGGACATCGTTGACACCTTCGTACTGAAGACCATCAAGCGTTTCGACGAAAAGAAGAAAGCCAGTCAGGAGTTGCTGCCAGAATACGACAGCGAGGAAGACAAGGACTATGCACGCAAGCTGTTCCGCTATGCCATCCTCAATGCCGATGAATATCAGCATCTCATGAGCGAAGCTTCCATCAACTGGGACTTCTCCCGTCTGGCCTATATGGACATCATCATCATGCAGGTGGCCATTGCAGAGATGCTATCCTTCCCCAGCATTCCCATCAACGTTACCATCAACGAGTTTGTAGAGATTGCCAAGGCCTACTCTACCCCACGCAGTGGCAGTTACATCAATGGTATGCTCGACAACATTGCCCATCATCTCATTGAAACAGGACGTTTGCTCAAGCGCATTGACGACAGAAACGATAAGATTACACAATAAAAACAATATTAACGACTATGACACAGATTATCCTCGCCGCACAAGCCGGTGGTGCCCAGGGTGGCAGCATGAGTTTTATCATTATGATGGTGGCTATCTTTGCCATCATGTATTTCTTCATGATTCGCCCTCAGCAGAAGCAACGCAAGAAGATTCAGCAGTTTCAGAACTCTCTGGCCGAAGGTCAAGAAGTTGTAACCGGCGGTGGCATCTATGGCAAAGTGAAGCGCGTTGACCTGGCAACAGGCATCATCGAAGTGGAGATTGCCCATGGTGTAGTTATCAAAGTTGATAAAAACTTTGTATATGACAATGTGGCTGCTACCATGCAGACCGCTCAAAAATAACATCCGGCATTCATGCCGCGACTATTAAGTCAGCATTTTGAATCCACAACACCTGACACGGATCACCAGACGTTTCTTGTTCAGCACCATGAGCAAGCAACTTCTGGTGTTTCTGTTTTTTCTTTTTCTATCGGGAGCTTTCTGGCTTATTCTCACTCTCAATGAGACCTACGAACAGGAAGTGAAGGTTCTCATACGCATCAAGGGAGTCCCTCGCAATGCCGTACTCACCTCGTCTGAGACAGATACCATCCGCGTCACCTTACGCGACAAGGGTTGGGTCATCATGGGCTATCTTTACAACCACACCACAATGGTCAATATTCCCTTCAAGACCTATGACCGAGGGCAAGGAAAAGGAGCGGTTAGCAGCAGTGAACTCAGACGCCTCATCGAACTACAACTGGAATCGTCCACCTCTATTATCAGCATGAAGCCCGACAGGGTGGATTTCAGTTATAACAACGGTGAGCGCAAGCGTGTACCGGTAAGATGGGCTGGCCGTGTCATCCCAGAACAGCTTTATTTCATCTCACATGTGCAATATTGGCCCGACAGTGTTGACGTTTATGCCTCAAGCGAGAAACTCGACAGCATTCGTGCCATGTTCACCGAGCCGCTCAACTATGCAGGATTCCGCGACACTTTGATGGTTGACTGCCGGTTGGCACATATTAAAGATGTGAAGGTTGTACCTGAATATGTGCGCATCGGATTCTTTACCGATGTTCTCACCGAAGAGAGTATCGATGGTGTAACCATTCAAGCCATCAACATGCCGAAGGGTAAAGTGTTGCGCACCTTCCCGCAAAAGGTCAAGGTGAACTTCATCACGGGTGTCAACCAGTTCAGGTCGTTGCGCCCAGAGGACTTCACCGTTGTGGCAGACTACCAGGAAATCATGCAGCATCCGTCTGACAAGTGTAACATCTACCTGCGCAATGTGCCTCATGGCATCAGTCGCGCCACTCTCGAAATGAAACAGGTGGATTATCTCATCGAAGAAGAATGAAGATAGGTATCACAGGAGGAATCGGAACAGGTAAGAGTTACGTGTGTCGCCTGCTCAAACAGCGTGGCATCGAGGTTTACGACTGCGACGAGGCTGCCAAACGCCTCATTCGCACCTCACCTATTATATATAAAGGACTCTGCCAACTCATCGGCCCCGATGCTTTTCTCTGTCAGACCGACAAAAACGAACACACGCTCAACAAGGCTGCCGTGACGCGTTTCCTCTTGCAGAGCGATACCCATGCGCAAGCCATCAACGACATCGTCCATCCTGCCGTATTCCGCGATTTCGAGGAGAGCGGCATCCAGTGGATGGAGAGTGCCATCCTCTTCGAATCAGGCATCAACCGCTTGGTCGATAAGGTTGTCATGGTGAGTGCTCCCGATGAGGTGCGCATCAACCGAGTCATGTCACGCGACCACATCAGCAGGGAGAAGGTGATGCAGTGGATGCAACGCCAATGGTCTCAGGAAAAAGTGCGGCAACTGTCTGACTTCGAGATTGTCAACGACGGCATACAGCCCCTCGAACCACAAATAGAAACAATTATCAAACAATTAGCATACAAATCATGAAACAGACTATTTTAGCCATCTCGGGCAAACCGGGACTTTACAAACTCGTGTCACGCGGCAACAACAGCCTCATCGTTGAGGCACTTGATGCGACACATAAGCGCATGCCTGCTTTCGGCAACGACCGTATCACATCACTGGCCGACATCGCCATGTTTACCGAAACAGACGATGTGCCCTTGATGACCATCCTCGCCTCACTGCGTGATTTGGAAGGTGGCAAGGAGTCAAGCCTCAACTACAAGAAGGCAAGTCCTGCCGAACTCCATGAGTATTTCACCAAGGTGTTGCCTGAATGGGATCGCGACCGCGTTCACAACAGCGACATCAAAAAGCTCATTCAGTGGTACAACATCCTTGTAAAAGCTGGTGTTACCGACTTTGAAGAGGAGATGGCTCCCACAGAGGGCGACAATATCGACGACCGCAAAGCAGAATAATCCTGTCGTCAATATCCCCCATAAGAAAGGTGCAGACCAATAATAATGGCCTGCACCTTTTCATGTATTGTTGAAAACAGTTGATGTTAGAATCTGCGAGGACCGCCGAAACCTCCACCAAAGCCAGGACCGCGCATGCCTCGACGGTTATCATGTGGACCGCGCATGCTCGACTTGCCTCCGAAGATATTCAGCCTGTATGATGCGGTCAGCATGGCATAGTTGGTAATGGCGTTGTATTCCGTATCAGCACGCTGCATGGCGTTGACCGTGCGGCTGAAGGTGGATTGCTGATGAAGGATGTCGTAGAGCTGGAGTGACACGGTGAGTGCGTTGCCACGGAGGAACGACTGCGAGAGTTGTGCATTCCATATCAGTTCGTTGGTATTCATCGACGAGTCGCTGAAACCACGACGACTGTTCATATTGAGTCCTGACGACAGTTGCGTACCCCATGGTGCGGTCAGCATCAAACTGGCACCATAGGAGAAGGTCCATGTGTCGAGGTTGTTGTTGGCCTGCAGTTTACTGCGAGCGTGCATATAACTGAGTGAACCGTTGAGTTCAAATTCCAACCAATCGTTGCGGTAGCTGGCAGCAATGCGTTCGCTGAGATTCGTAGTGCGAGTGGTTGACTTCTGCGAGTCTGCCTTATCCACACTGACATATCCTACACTGTTGCTGTAGTTCACCGTCGTGAAGGTGTTCACATTGAAATAGGCAGCAGTATCGATTGCGGTATTGAACATAAACATACCGAAGGCATTCCAGTTGCCGTTGATATTCTCAGGCCGTGTGGTTTTTCCACCGGTTGTCTTATCGTAGGTCACCATATTGGAGATGGAGTTGTCGGTAGTTGAAAACATCAGATGCGCCATAATGCTACGCTGATGATTCTGGATATAGTTGTTGTAGAAGAGACGGAAATTTTGGGTGAACGATGGTTTCAGTCCTGGGTTACCCTTCTTGACGTTGAGTGGATTGCTGTCATCGGTAATATCGAGCAGATCGGTCATTGAAGGCTGACTGGTATTTCCGCGGTAGGTGAAGCGCAACTGACTCAACTTCGAAATCTTCCAACGGAAATCGGCTGTCGGGGTAACATTGGTCACCGTACGGGTGGTATCAGTATGTACGCTCTGATAGTCCTGCACGAAGTGTGACTTCTGTGGCACTACCTGCACACCCACATTGAAATTATAGTCTTTTTTTATCACGCGCAACATGACATCGGCTGTGTGGATGTAGTTTTTATATTCCGAATAACGGCTGAGCTTATTGTCGCGATAGTTGTCGAGCGAGGCATTGCCCAGGAACGAGAGGTAACTGTCCCACTGGCGGTAGTCTGCATCGACATCAAAGAAGTTGGCGTTGATATTGCTGAGGTCGTAAGTACCACGGTCGCTCTTCGAGTATTTATACTGATACTGGTAACTGAACTGTAAATAAGTTTTGGGCAGGATAGGTTCGCTGTAGAGGGCCTTGATACTGTAGTTCCAGTTGGTAGTGGGAGTCACGGCGTATCTGTTGGCTTGATAGGTTGAGTCGCTACCCGCACTATTAAGCAGTTGGAAATACTCCACCATACTGTTGGTAAACGATTTGCTCATGCCGTCACCATAGTTAGCGCCCAGGGTCAAGGTCACGTTGCGGCCGTTGGCATTCAACTTGCGGTTCATCTGCAATTTTGCACCAGCATTTTTCGAGTCGCTATAACTGAGCGAGTTGTCGTTGTTACGGTTTTTGACGAGTCCGTCGTTGCGCATGGCTTCCACCAGTTCATCATTGTTGAGGGGGTCGTTGCCATAGGTATAGGGGTCGTCATCAAAGGTCAGCGAATAACCTTTGCTGAGTCCGTCGTTGGAACCATAGGTGAAGTGCGGACGAAACATGATATTGGTCATGCTGTCGGGAGTCCATTCCAAACGCATGCGTACATCCCAGTTGTTGGATCGTGTATAGTTCTGGTTACGGCTGTTGCCAAAGGTAGAGGCTGTTCCGCTTAGGAAGTTTTCGGTTGATTTCAACACATAGGTATCACCGTCGCTGTGGTTCCAGCGCACACTACCGTCGAGAATCAGCTTATCGGGAATCTCATAGTTGAGGTTGAAGCCCACCATCTTGGTAGCTGTCAGTCCCTGTCGTCCACCGCCGAAGCGTCCACCGCCACCGCCGGGGAATCCCATATCGTTTACATTGTTAGCACTCATCATACCGAAGGCCTTAAGGTCTTTGCTCTGCGTACCGCCAAAGGCACGGTTGCTGTATCGGTCTTTCGTACCAGCCCCGAGATTCACGTTGAGCATCTGTCCGTGGTTCATGCCCTTCTTCACACCGAAGTCGAGCACGGTTTCCTCTTCGCCATCATCAATACCTGTCACACGCGCCTGGTCACTCTTCTGATCGTATGCCCGCACACGTTCTACAATAGAGGTGGGCAGATTCTTCATGGCTGTCTTGGTGTCACCTGTCATAAACTCCTTACCGTCGATCAGTATCTTTTTCACCTCCTTGCCGTTGATGGTGATCTTACCAGAGTCGTCAACCTGTGCACCAGGGAGGCGACGCACGAGTTCTTCCACTACCGATCCTTCTGGAGTGCGGTATGCTGAGGCATTATATACAAAGGTGTCGGCCTTGACAGTCACCTTGGCTGCATGTCCGGTAACGGTGGCTCCTTTCAGCATAATAGCATCGGGCGAAAGGGCAATAGTGCCCAAAGCCACATTATTGTCGGCTGTCACATTGATGCGCTTGGTATAGGTTTTAAATCCCACACAGGTCACCTGAATAATATATCGGCCTGTGGCTGGTGCTTTCAGCGAGAACTGTCCATTCAAATCAGTCAACACACCTTTCACCATCGTACTGTCTGTCTTCAACAGGCGTACGGTGGTCTGTGCCACTGGATCCTGCGAGTCGTTTTCAATCACTTTACCCGTAATGGAGCGCTGCGCCATGGCTATTATGGCAATGGTCAACGTCATCAGGGTCATTAGGAATCTCTTTTTCATTTTCTATAGGTAACGTTTTAAGTTCAATCTGGGGTTTTTGACGCTTAAATCGCCAAAGAGTTTAACCCAAAAAACAGGAAAAATGCCCATTTCGTCAATTATCTATAATTTTTATAGACGAAATTGCAAATTTTATACTAATTTTGCAGACAGAAATGAAACAACAGAAGGTTATCATATCACAAAACATTCGGAAAGCACTCGACGAAGCTGTAGCGGCATGTAGCCACGACCGTCTTTTGGTGCTTGTTGATGAAACAACGCTCAAAGCATGTTGGCCTCTGGTCTGCCAATGTCCGTCGATGCACGATGCACAGTTGATCACCATCGGCTGTACCGACACTCACAAGACGCTCGACACCCTATCCTTTGTTTGGAGCGAAATGCAACGCCTTGGTGCCACACGCCATTCGCTGATGGTCAATCTGGGTGGTGGCATGGTCACCGATTTAGGTGGGTTTGCTGCTTCCACATTCAAGCGCGGCATTGCTTATATCAACATCCCCACTACCCTGCTCTCTATGGTCGATGCCAGTGTTGGCGGCAAGACGGGCATCAATTTCGGAGGATTGAAAAATGAAATCGGTGTATTCAACAATGCCTGTTGTGTCATCCTCGATACTGAATTTCTGCACACCATGGATCGGGAGAATATTCTCTCTGGCTATGCGGAGATGTTGAAACACGGACTGATTTCCACCAAAGAACGCTGGAGTCAGTTGGTTTGTTTCGCCCCTGTCACCTCGCACATCACCAGTGAGATGGTGGCTGATAATGTGAGTGTGAAGCAACACATCGTGACGGAAGATCCCACTGAGCACGGCATCCGCAAAGCACTCAACCTCGGACATACGGCAGGACATGCTTTCGAATCGTTGGCATTGGAGCGCCAGCCTATTCTTCACGGCTATGCGGTGGCATACGGACTGATTGTGGAGTTGTATCTCTGTTGTGTCAAGACTGGATTTCCCACCGACATCATGCGTCAGACCGTGGCATTCATCAAGGAGAACTACGGACGGATGGCAATCACCTGCGACGACTATCCTCGACTGATAGAATTGATGCACCACGACAAGAAGAATGTGGGCAACACCATCAACTTCACGCTTTTGGGCCATGTGGGCGACATCCGCATCGACCAAACAGCTACTGAAGACGAAATCAAAGAGGCACTCGATTTCTATCGTGAGTGCTGAACCGATATACCCATCATGATGCTTTGGCATCATTTCGTTCTACTACCTATTTATAATACTAACAACCGAAAAGAGGGACGAATCCGTGAGGACACGTCCCCCTTATGTTTTCAGTCCTTTTATATTCTGATTGATGATCTGTGCTTATTGAGTGTCATCCATGCATTCCGTGTGCAACCGCCATTTGTTCAGCTTCGGCACGTGCAGGTTTGCCGGTCGCAGTCTGAGGCAGATGTGCTACGGTGAAGATGCTTCGTGGTTGCCAATAGCGAGGCAGATGATTACGACAAATGTTGCGAAGGCCTTCCCTGTCATCACTCTCCGTCAGCATGACCACCTGTTGCCCCAATACCGGATGGGGTGCACGGGTTATCATCAACGGCACATCGGTATAAGCATGCAACAACCGCTCCACCTCTTCCATCTGAATCTTGATGCCACCCGAACATATCACATTATCGCGCCTGCCAAGAATACGGAAACATCCGTCAGCACGCAGTTCCACGATATCGTTGGTCACGAGCACCCCCTCATGTACGGCAGGAGCATCTATCGTCAAACAACCTTCGGCGGTAACCGACAGACCGACACCTTCAAAGGGTTTGTACCATTCCGACCGTTGCGGTCCGTTGAGCCGGCGGAGGGCGATATGCGACAACGTCTCGGTCATTCCGTAGGTGCTCCATACGGCATGTGGAAAGTCTCGGAGCTGTGCAGCCAATTGGTCATCGATGGATCCACCGCCGATAATCAGTTGCCGAATATCCATGATCCGTTGCCGTTGCTCATCATTCTTCAGCGATTGGCACACCTGCAGGGGCACCATGGCAGCAAAGTCAATCTGCTGTAGTGATGGAGGCAAGAGGGCAAGAGGATGGCTGCTGGGTTCTACCGTTGTCAGCCGCAGTTGACTCACCAGCGACCTGACCACCATCATCTTGCCGGCTATATAGTCGAGTGGCAGACAGAGCAATGCGGTGTCTCCTGCTTTCAGTCCGAGGAAACGGCAGGTAATACGTGCCGACGCTTCCATGCGTCGTTTCTCCACCCACAGGGGTTTGGGTTTCCCTGTCGATCCACTGGTGTGTACGAGCAGGGTGTCACAGTCGTTGTGCCATTCCTCCAAAAACTCTTCTATCTGCATCGCCATAGTTTGTCATCCTTGATGGTCAGCGGCATGGGTATATTATCCGTAAAGAGTTGGCCGGTGCCCAGTCCTTGGGGCATGCGGATGGCAGAACCATAGATATCGGCTGTGAGTTGGGCAATGGCGTCAAGACCGACATTACTCTCCAATGCTGAGGTTATCCAACTGCCTATTCCCATATCGCGAGCTGTCTCTACCCACTCTCTTACTCCCATCATACCGCCATGCAATGAGGGTTTCAATACGATATAAGCGGGACGGATGATGTTGAGCATCTGTCGTTTTTGGTCTCTGTCGTTCACACCGATGAGTTCTTCATCGAGTGCGATGGGCAATGGTGAGTTGCGACAAAGTTCTGCCATGAAGCTCCACTGCCCGGCACGAATGGGCTGTTCGATGGAGTGGATTGCATATTGCGCTAAGAGTTCCATGCGGTAGAGTGCATCTTCAAAGTCAAATGCTCCGTTGGCATCGACACGCAGCTCCACCTCCCGATGGCTGTATCTGTTGCGTATGCGCTTCACGAGTTCGAGTTCATCCTCAAAGCGGATGGCACCAATCTTGAGTTTCACGCAGTGGAATCCCTGGTCGAGTTTCTGGTCGAGCCGTTGGGTCATCTCTTCGAAATTGCCCATCCATACCAGTCCGTTGATGGTGATTCCCTCTTCTCCCCTGCTGAATGGGGTGTCGAAGATGATGTCACCCGCTTGCAGATGGAGCATGGCGGTTTCCAGTCCGAAGAGCATCGAGGGATAGTCGCGCAGGAGTTCTGGGTCGAAACATCCCGTCTGTTCTATCTGGTCGCAGAAGCGGCGCAACAGTTGGGCGTAGTCTGAACGGTCGTCACAACTGAGTTGGGGTAGCGGAGCACATTCTCCCACGCCCTGACGATTGCCATCGGTGACGGTCACAAACCACGACCGACGGTCGGTATAGATACCTCGTGATGTTCCGGCAGGCTGTCGGAAATGGAGCACCCGCTCTTCCAAGTCTATCTTATACATTGCTGATCAGGGGATTTGAGGGTATTTGTCAAAATCAGGTTTGCGCTTCTCCAAGAATGCCTTGCCACCCTCTTGTGCTTCATCGAGGAAGTAGTAGAGCATGGTAGCATCGCCTGCCAACTGCTGAATACCGGCTTGTCCGTCGAGTTCGGCATTGAGTCCGGCTTTGATCATGCGCAAAGCAATGGGTGAACGTTCCATCATCTCTTCTGCCCATGCCACACACTCGTCTTCCAGTTGGTCGAATGGCACGACCTTGTTGACCATGCCCATGCGTTCTGCCTCCTGTGCTGAATACTGGCGACAGAGAAACCATATCTCGCGGGCCTTCTTCTGTCCCACCATTCGTGCGAGGTAGGATGCACCGAAGCCGGCGTCAAAGGATCCGACCTTAGGACCGGTCTGACCGAAGATGGCATTCTCCGATGCGATGGTCAGGTCGCACACCAGATGGAGCACATGACCGCCGCCGATAGCATAGCCGTTGACCATGGCAATAACGGGTTTGGGCAGTCGGCGTATCTGCATCTGCACATCGAGGACACTCAGTCTGGGCACGCCTTCTTCGTCAATATATCCTCCACGGCCTTTCACATGCATATCGCCTCCCGAACAGAATGCTTTGTCGCCGGCACCGGTGAGCAGTACGACGCGGATGCGCTGCAGTTCACGACAGATGGCGAAGGCCTGACTCAGTTCGAGGGTGGTCTTTGGTGTGAAGGCGTTGCGGTACCGTGGTCTGTTGATGGTAATCTTGGCAATGCCGTTGTATTCTTCGAAGAGGATCTCTTCAAACGCTCTGATGGGTTTCCATTGTCTTGTTGTCATAGTCTGTTTCTTTACACGTTTATTATCATTTTGGAGTTCCATTTTCATCCTTCGTTTTCATCCTTCGTTTTTCGCTTCATTCCCACATCGTCGGTTTCTCCTTTTCAGTTCCCATATTCCTCCCATTTTCTCCCATCGTCGCCCGCCTGATTCTGGGATTTAATGCGGATTCACTGGTGACTTACTGAGGAGTTGCCCTCGTCTGTGTGCGGACGGAATGTTCAGTGCGATGAGTGATTCTCTCTTGGACTTCGGTGCAAAGGTACGAAAAAAAACAATAGGTTGTTCCACTTGTCGCCAACTTGTGATGGAAATGTCCGTCACCTTGTTACATTTCTCTGTGTATCAATGCGTTACAAAACCTAAATTTAAATCGTCAAATATGATGATTATTGTATATTACTGAATATAAGGCAGATAAGTGGAGCGCTATACGTTTATTGGCTTGAACCTGTGATAAAATCATGGGTATGCTGTTAGACGCTGTAATAGAAATGAACCATAGTGTTAGAGCGCCAACTGCGTTTTACAGTTTTACAGTTTTACAGTTTTACAGTTTTTATAAACGGTTTCTGACTTTCGAGCCGATTTTTTATATATAATATATATATATATTTATATATATACAGTAA
>NZ_NPJC01000016.1:0-12387 GCF_002251405.1 Prevotella sp. P4-98
TGGAGGAATATATCTCGTACTATAACAACAAGAGAATTAAGCTTAGGCTCGGCATGAGTCCTGTACAATACAGGAAACAACATCAAAACAAATAAGATAAACCGTCCAACTTTTTGGGGTCACATCATTTTTGGAGGTTCTTTTTGCTGGTCTGTCGTACGTTTCATAGAGGTTATGAGGTTCACGAATTCCTCGGCGGCAACAGTCTTCTTGTTGTCATCCTTCTCGTCGTTTCGTCTGGTATAAAACTGTCCCATGTTATTATTGATTTAGAGTTCGTTCTCCTTCATGCGCTCGGCATTCTCTGCTACGGTGAGGGCATCGATCATCGCCTGGATGTCTCCGCCGAGGAATCCCTGTAGGTCGTGTGTCGTATAACCGATACGGTGGTCGGTGACACGACCCTGTGGGAAGTTATACGTACGGATCTTGGCAGAACGGTCTCCGGTAGAGACAAGCGATTTTCTACGTGATGAGATGTCATCCACATATTTCTGATGCTCCTTGTCGTAGATGAAGGTATAGAGGCGCGACAACGCACGCTCTTTGTTCTTAGGCTGGTCACGGGTCTCCGTACACTCGATGAGGATCTCTTCGGTCTCACCGGTATTCGGATTCTTCCACATATAACGCAGACGCACACCCGATTCTACCTTGTTCACATTCTGTCCTCCTGCACCGGAACTGCGGAAGGTGTCCCATTTGATCTCTCCTTCGTTGATATGTACTTCAAACTTATCGGCTTCGGGAAGTACGGCAACAGTGGCGGCACTGGTATGCATACGACCCTGGGTCTCGGTAGCTGGTACACGTTGCACGCGGTGTACACCCGATTCGTATTTCAGCGTACCATAGACATCAGCACCGCTCACGGCAAAGTCTATTTCCTTAAAACCGCCTACTGCACCTTCCGATACCGAGGTGATGGAGAGGTTCCATCCCTTCGAGTCGCAATAGCTCTTGTACATCTTAAAGAGGTCACCGGCAAAGAGGGCTGCCTCATCACCTCCTGTTCCTGCGCGGATCTCCATCTGCACATTCTTGGCATCTTCCGGATCTTTCGGGATGAGGGCGATCTTGATCTCTTCTTCCAACTGGGGTTGGAGGCGCTCGTTCTCCGAGAGTTCCTCACGTGCCATTTCCTTCATCTCCGCATCGTCCTCATTGGCAAGGATATCCTTGGCTTCCTTGATACTGTTCAGACAGGCGATATAACGCTTGCGGGCATCCATGATATCTCCCAAGTCTTTGTATTCCTTGGTGAGCTTGACAAAACGGTTCTGGTCGGCAATGACAGATGGGTCGGTGATGAGTGTTGACACTTCCTCAAAACGTGCCTCTAGTCCGTCGAGTTTCTGTAATATGCTGTTACTTTCCATTTAGTAGTTGAATGTTCCGAATTCTGATTGTATAGTAAGACTCTTCTGACCTTCTTCGATATGGCCCACGACCTGTGCGTCGATGTTAAACGACTTACTGATGGCGATGACGCGTTCTGCCACTTCTGGACGTACGTAGATCTCCATACGGTGTCCCATATTGAATACCTGGTACATCTCACGCCAGTCGGTGCCCGAACATTCGTGGATGGCATGGAACAATGGGGGGACGGGGAACATATTGTCTTTCACTACACGACAGTTGTCGCTCACGAAATGCAATACCTTGGTCTGGGCTCCACCGGTGCAGTGTACCATGCCGTGTATCTCTGGGCGCAACTCATCAAGGAGCTTCTTGATGACAGGAGCATAGGTGCGGGTGGGGGAGAGCACGAGCTGTCCGGCATCCACAGGGGATCCCTCTACAGCGTCGGTCAGTTGGTATTTACCGCTATAGACGAGTTCGTCGGGGACGGCATGGTCGAAACTCTCAGGGTATTTCTCTGCCAGGTATTTGGCAAACATATCATGGCGTGCTGACGTCAGTCCGTTACTGCCCATACCGCCGTTGTAACGCTTCTCGTAGGTGGCTTGGCCTGTTGACGACAGTCCTACGATGACATCACCGGGACGGATATTGGCATTGTCGATGACATCGCTGCGCTTCATGCGGCAGGTGACGGTAGAGTCCACGATGATGGTGCGCACCAAGTCGCCCACATCGGCTGTCTCACCACCTGTGGGATAGATGCCGATTCCCATCTCACGCAACTCTCCCAAGAGTTCGTCGGTGCCGTTGATGATGGCGGAGATGACCTCACCGGGAACGAGTTTCTTGTTGCGTCCGATGGTCGAACTCACCAGGATGTTGTCAACGGCTCCTACGCAGAGCAGGTCGTCGGTATTCATCACGATGGCATCCTGTGCGATACCCTTCCAAACACTGAGGTCACCAGTCTCCTTCCAATAGAGGTAGGCGAGTGATGACTTCGTTCCTGCACCGTCTGCGTGCATGATATTACAGTATTCGGGATCCCCTCCTAATATATCGGGGATGATTTTACAGAAAGCCTGTGGGAAGACTCCTTTGTCGATGTTCTTAATGGCGTTGTGAACATCTTCTTTGGCGGCACTGACACCGCGCATCATATATCTGTTGTCCATAATCTAATATTTAAATAGGTGGTTGTCTTATTTCTCGTGCCAGAACTCCCAACTGGCAAAAGCTTGCAGCAGGAGCATCTCCAGGCCGTTCTTCACATTGGCTCCACGCGCTGCTCCTTTCTTCATGAAGAGGGTCTCGTCGGGATTGTAGATGAGGTCATAGAGGATGGTGTGGCTGTCCATCGCGTCATAGGGCAGCATCGGACAGGCCTCGGTCTTGGGATACATGCCCACAGGGGTGCAGTTGACGATCACATTATATTCCTTGATGACATCAGGGGTGATGCGTTCATACTGTATCGTGTCGGGGCGCTCGTATCTGCTGACAAACACGGTCTCAAGTCCAAGGTTATGCAACCCGTAGTTGACGGCCTTCGACGCTCCTCCTGTACCGAGGATAAGGGCTTTCTTATGCCATTTCTTGTCGAGCATGGGTTCTATACTCTTCGTGAATCCTATCACGTCTGAGTTATAACCCTTCAGCGTGATCTCTTTCCCCGTGTGTGTCACCCGTATCACGTTGACGGCTCCGATGGCGCGTGCCTCTGGAGAGATGGTGTCCAGGAAGGGGATGACCTTCTCTTTATAGGGGATGGTCACATTGAGTCCTTTGAGGTTCGGGTTGGAGTCGAGTACTTCGGGAAGTGAGTCGATGGTCGGAATTTCAAAGTTCTCATAAACTGCATCGATGCTTTCATCAGCAAATTTCTGATTGAAATAGCTGATGGAGAAGGAGTGGCCAAGGGGATAGCCGATGAGTCCGTATTTATCCATTTGTCTATGTATTGTTCTATTTCGTTGCTTGATACATGGTGCAGATGCCGAAGGTCAGTCGTCGGAAGGAGGCTTCGGCAAATCCTGCTTTCTTCAGTATTCCTACCATCTGTTCTCCCTGTGGGAATGCCTCGATTGTACGGGTGAGGTACGAATAGGCGGAACTGTCTTTAGAGATGAGTCTGCCATAGAGGGGGAGCACGGTATGGGAGTAGAGGTGGAAGAGTTGGCGCATGGGGAATGCCACGGGGGTGGTGAGTTCCACGATACTCAGATGGCCTCCGGTTTTCAATACCCTGCAGATCTCTCGGAGTCCTTGGTCGAGGTCTGCGAAGTTACGGATGCCGAAGGCTGCCGTCACGGCATCGAAGGTATCGCTGTCGTAGGAGAGGTGCAGACAGTCTTCTTTGTGAAACGAGATGATGTCCTGCAGGCCTTCCTGCTCCACTTTCTGACGCCCGATCTCCATCATGCCCTCGCTGATGTCTGCCCCTATGAGTGTGGTGGGCTTCAACAGCTTGGCGGCTAAGATGGCGAAATCGCCTGTTCCTGTGGCAATATCGAGGATGGTCTGTGGCTGATAGGGTGCCAGTTGACCGATGGCTTTCTTCCGCCATCCCCGGTCTATGTCCCACGAGAGACGATGGTTTAGGGTATCGTAGGTGGGAGCGATGTTGTCAAACATCTGCTCCACCTGCGTTGTCTTCTCGCCCTCGTGATAGGGCTTGATCGTCTCTTGCTGATACATCCTTTATCTTGTCTTCAGATAGTTGGCAACATTCTTCTCGATGCGTGCAGCGATATCGTCGTTGTCGCTGGCCTTGACAAATTTCTCTCCGGTGATATGCTCATAGAGTTCGATATAGCGCTCGCTGACGCTCTCTGCATAGGCATCGGTAATCTCTGGCATGGTCTGTCCGGGCTCGTTCATGAAGTTATGTTCGATGAGCCACTGGCGTACAAACTCCTTCGACAACTGCTTCTGGGGCTCTCCCTTCTCAAATTTCTCTTCGTAGCCGTCAGCATAGAAGTAACGTGAGGAGTCGGGGGTGTGGATCTCGTCGATGAGATATACCTTTCCATCGCGCTTTCCAAATTCGTATTTGGTATCTACGAGGATGAGGCCCTGCTTGGCGGCAATCTCCTGTCCGCGTGCAAAGAGGCGACGGGTGTAGTCTTCCATCACAGCATAGTCTTCTGCTGATACGATACCCTGTGCGATGATCTCCTCGCGTGAGATATTCAGGTCGTGACCCTCATCAGCCTTTGTTGTTGGGGTGATGATAGGCTCTGGGAAACGCTGGTTCTCCTTCATGCCTTCGGGCAGTTTCACACCGCAGATCTCTCTGCATCCGTTCTTGTAGTCTCTCCATGCCGAACCGGTGAGAATGCCTCTGATGATCATCTCCACGCGAAAACCTTCACATTTCAGACCGACAGTCACCATGGGGTCTGGTGTGGCGAGTTTCCAGTTGGGGCAGATGTCGCTGGTGGCATCGAGGAATCTCGCTGCAATCTGGTTGAGCACCTGTCCCTTGAAGGGAATACCTTTGGGCAGGATTACGTCAAAGGCCGAGATACGGTCTGTGGCAACCATGACCATCAGGTCGTCGTTGATGTTGTAAACGTCGCGTACCTTTCCGTGGTACACACTCTGTTGTCCTTCAAAGTTGAAGTCAGTCCTTGTTAATGCTTTCATCTTTATTTGGTTTTTTTATCAAACTTCTCGTAGGCGTTGACGATACGTGTCACGAGTTTATGGCGCACGATATCTTTTCTGTTGAGTTCCACCACGCCTATTCCTTCGATGCCTCGCAGGATGGAGAGCGCCTCTTTCAGTCCGCTCTTCTGTTCGTGTGGCAGGTCTATCTGTGTCATATCACCGGTGATGATCATCTTGGTGTTCCATCCCATGCGTGTCAGAAACATACGTATCTGCTGGGGGGTGGTGTTCTGTGCTTCATCCAGTATGACGACCGCATCAGACAGGGTGCGTCCGCGCATAAACGCCAATGGCGCGATCTGTATGATGTGCTTCTCCATCATATCCTGCAGTTTCACCTGTGGCAACATATCCTCCAGGGCGTCATAGAGTGGTTGCAGGTATGGGTCTATCTTATCTTTCATGTCACCGGGAAGGAATCCCAGTTTCTCGCCGGCTTCCACGGCAGGTCGTGACAGAATGATTTTCTTCGCTGTCTTCTCTTTCAGAGCTTTCACCGCCAGGGCGATAGAGAGGTATGTCTTTCCCGTTCCTGCCGGTCCCACGGCAAACACCATATCGTTATCGTTATAGGCATCTATCAATGCCTGTTGGTTCTCCGACCGTGCCTTGATAGGTCTTCCTGCCATAGAATAGCAGACGACACCGTCCGGTACTTCGTCCTTGGTACGGTGTCCTTTCACGATATCGAGGATGTCCTCTGCTTGCAGTGCATTGAATTGCAGCACGTGTTGTCTTATTTTCTCGGCACTCTCTTCAAATGCCGCCATTTGTTCCTCATCGCCAAGCACTCTGATCACATTGTCTCGTGCCACAATGCGAAGTTTAGGAAACAGCGCCCTCATCATCTGCAGATGTGCGTTCCCTGCTCCATAGAACACCACAGGATCAATATCCTCTAATACTATATGTTTCTCTATCAAAATCTTCCTTTTTTCAATTTCGTTGCAAAGGTACGAATAAGTGAGCGGAATACAAAAAGAAAACTCGGTTTTCTTTTTTATTCCCGAACGAGAGTACCTTGGATTGCAAATCAAAGGTACGATTAAGCGAGCGAAATACAAAATAAACACGCGTTTATTTTTATATCCGAGTGAAAGTACCTTCGATCGCAGGTCAAAGTTAGTGCAAATCGAGTGAAATACAAAATAAACCCCGGTTTATTTTTATTTCCGAGATGCCGCCTACCTTCGCCTTCAGGTCAAAGTTAGTGCAAATCGAGTGAAATACAAAATAAACCCCCGTTTTCCTTTTTTATTGTGCTCCGGTAAAAAATCCACGGATCACACAGAAGACACGGAGTTTTTAGTGTTTATAGGTTAAAGGTTATAGTTTAAAGGTTATAGTTTAAAGGTTATAGGTTATAGTTTAAAGTTTAATGTTTATAGATTCTAGTTAAAGATTATTTTCAAGATTTTATTTAAGATTTCGAGCCTGTAAGGCGATCCCCATAAAAATCCTTCCCAGAAGCGAGGAACTCGAGCGCATTTTTGTCAAAGATTATAGTTAAAGATTATATTTATGGAGGCTAATTGAATTGAATTATTTCTTGCGAAGCAACATCTCATAAAAGATTTCCTCCAAAGATTTCTTGCCGACAGGCAACCCCAAACCATCCGTCTAAATTCCGTCTAAATTGGCTACGCCTTTGTTTTCTCGCCACGGCATAATTAAAGCGAGCTTTATTCTGCTCATGGCTTAACGAAAACAATCCGATGATCCGATGATCCGATGATCCGATGATCCGTGGATTACATATCCTCCATCGACAAACCTTGGTATTCAATATTGAATTTCTTGAATTTACCTGTAGTCTGAAAGAAATGCTCAGCTTTATCTTTTAAGATACCGAGGTTGATATCCTGGGCTTGGCGTTTTACCTCATAAAAAATAACTTTCTTTTCCAGTTCATCGGCAGCGATAATATCAATTTCGTTCTCGCCTTTTCTGTCCCACCAGGAAGCAATCTGAGTATATTCTTCACTTTCTATCATCTTTGCCGTAAAATATCTTTCCAGAACCTTACCGGTGTATGTGGTGTAGTTCTTGTCAATAAGCATCTTTAGTTTTTTATTAGCGCCAACCTCTATCATATATCCATATTTATAGATGTAGCGAAACCAAACGCGAAGGAAGTTGTCTTCTATCTGATAACGTATGTTTCGATTGGTCTTTTGAAACATCGGGGTATAACGGGATATCAAGCAATAGTCATTCTCCAGTTTGGTGAGATAGCCCGCAAGTTCTGTTTTCATGATACTTTCAATTTCACTACGAGTCGTGTGACCAGAAGCGATAAGTTGTAATATCTCGAAATAACGGGCATAGTCTTTGCCAAATTCTTCTATCAGCATATTTTTCCCTTCGTATATGAAATAAGAGTTTTTGGCAACAAACCTCTCTGTCATCTCTTCCTTGGTCGTGGCTCCTGTATCCATCATCATTTCAACATATTCTGCCACACCGCCAGTGTAACTGTATAGTGCCAGTAAATCTTCGTTGGTGTAGGATGGATTATATGTAGAGAGAATTTCCTTAATGACAGAAGGGGGAAATGGAGTGACTTTTATTTCTCCAGTCTGCCTGCCGTAGAGAGGTTGTTTGTTGTTTTTAAAGATGATGTTCATCAACGAATAAACAGAACCGCAGACCACGAGATTGATATGAGCTTCCTGTTTGTTGAGATCCCAAATCTTTTGCATGTCTGAAAAGATTGAGGGATTAACCCGCTTGAAATCTTGAAACTCATCAATGACGAGTGTGATAGGACGAGTCTTGGACAGTTGCAGCAGATATTTAAAAATGTCTGCAAAACGTGTAACCTCGCCGAGAATAGGAAGCTGTAGCTTGCTTGTCATCTCTTCGATAAAATCTCTGCAGAGCTCTGCTTCTGATTTTCTTGCAACAAAAAAATACAGCATATCCTGCACATCCTCGTATGCTTTTATCAACAAGGAAGTCTTTCCGCTACGTCTGCGTCCAGTCACGATAGTGAAACGAGCCGTTTGCAAAGACAGGTTTCTTGTTTCTTGCAACTCTTTTATTTCGTTATCTCTTCCAAAAAATTTCATAATACTACATATTTAGAACTTCTTTTTCGATGGAAATTTTTCCGAAACCGCCATTTCTGAAACAGCGGTTTCGAATGCAAAGATAATAAAATTACTTGAATATCAACCTGTTTATTCGTCGTTTTAAGTTTTTTTATTTATTCCCTTCAGGTGTACTCCGGAAAATAATCCACGGATCACACGGAGAACACGGAAAAAATTCTAGTTGAAGATTATTTTTAAGATTATAGTTAGGATGTCGAGCCTGTAAGGCGATCCATTATAAAATTCTCCCCAGAAGCGAGGAACTCGAGCGCATTTTGGTCAAAGATTTTAGTTAAAGATTTGTTTTATGTTGCTTACGCAAGAAATCTTAGAGGAAATCTTCATGTAAAATCTAAGGACCTAAACGGTCCAGAAATCTATTTAAGATTCTATTTCCCTAAAATATTTCTTGCGAAGCAACATCTTAAAAAAGATTTCCACCAAAGATTTCTTGCGCTCGCGCAACAAAAAAAATATCCGTTTAAATTCCGTTTAAATTCCGATGATCCTTGTCCTCCGTGAGACATAATAATTTAAAGTGAGAGATTTTCTTGGTTGTTGCTTATAAAATATGTACCTTTGCAGCCGATTTTAAGATAACAACAACATGAAAGCAGCATTATTCGACTTGGATGGAGTCGTCTTCGATACAGAACCCCAATACACAATCTTCTGGGGACAACAGTGCAGAGAGTTCCATCCAGAACACCCCGGACTGGAACACGAAATAAAAGGCCAGACACTCGACCAAATCTATGACGCATGGTTCGATGGACCCCTGAAAGACAAACGAACCCTCATCACAGAACGCTTGAATAAATATGAAGAGGAGATGGACTATCTCTATGTGAAAGGCTTCGAACAGACCATCAAACTACTGCGTAGCCATGGCGTGAAGACCGCTGTCGTCACCAGTTCCAACCAAGCCAAGATGGAGAATGTCTATCGCCGACATCCTGAGTTCAAAACCTATTTCGATGCCATCCTCACTTCCGAGGACTTCGAATACTCCAAACCGCATCCTGACTGCTACCTGAAGGCAGCAGCACGCTTTGGGGTTAACCCCACCGACTGCGTGGTCTTCGAAGATAGCTTCAACGGACTGCGCTCCGGACGTGCCGCAGGCATGACTGTCGTGGCACTGGCTACAACCAATGCACCGGAACAGATTGCACCACTCAGCGATGAGGTTATCAAAGACTTTAGCGAATATATTCCAAAACTCTAATAATTAATAAGATATAATGGCAGGATATTTGGTTAGTGACACCCGAAAAGTCACATCATGTCGATTAAAGGAAATGAAACAAAAAGGTGAGAAAATTGCCATGCTCACCTCTTACGATTTTACGATGGCAGGTATTGTCGATGGGGCTGGCGTTGATGCCATCCTCGTTGGCGATTCCGCTTCTAATGTCATGGCTGGCAATGCCACCACACTCCCCATCACCGTCGATGAGATGATTGTCTATGCTCGTTCGGTGGTAAGAGCTGTCAAACGTGCCTTTGTGGTCTGCGATATGCCCTTCGGTAGCTATCAGGTGACTGCCGATGATGGTGTACGCAATGCGGTACGCATCATGAAAGAGACAGGTTGCGATGGCGTGAAGATAGAGGGTGGGGCAGAGATTGCCGATATGATACGCCGCATCGTCGGTGCGGGCATCCCCGTAGTGGGTCACCTCGGTCTCACCCCACAGTCTGTGAATGTCTTCGGTGGCTATGGACTGCGTGCGAAAGAGGAGGCTGAGGCTGCCAAACTCCTGGCTGATGCCCATGCCCTTGAAGAGGCTGGCTGCTGTGCTGTCACCCTGGAGAAGGTTCCTGCTGCACTTGCCACACAGGTGTCTCGCGAACTCACCGTTCCTACCATCGGTATCGGTGCAGGTAATGGCTGCGACGGACAGGTCCTCGTGGTACACGATATGCTGGGAATGAACAAGGGCTTCAAACCGAAGTTCCTCCGCCATTACGCCCAACTCCATGATACCATCACCGATGCTGTAGGACAGTATGTGGGTGATGTGAAAACAGGCGATTTCCCCAACGATAACGAGTCTTACTAATCGCACTATACCCCGATGAACGCACAGAATACCCCTGTTCATATCCGCCTCTGGCATAGAGAGTTCTGGCAGATGGCTTTAGCAAACCTGCTGTTGTCTATGTCGGTCTATATCCTCTATCCGCTGTTGCCGCAATGCTTGGAGGATAACGGACATTTCACGGCGGTAGAAACAGGGGGATCTATGGCGGTCTTCGCCTTGGGCTTGTTCCTCTTCGGTCCCTTCTGTTCGTTCCTTGTGCAGCACTATCGGCGCAACAAGGTATGCCTCTGGTCTATCGTCATCATGGCGACATGTCTTGGTGTCCTATGGTATCTCTTTGACGGTGGGTGGCCCTCTGCCACCTTCCCCCTCGTCATGCTGTTGCGATTGGTACAAGGTGCCACCTTCGGTTTGGCACAGATGATACTCTCCAGCACCCTCGTCATCGACACCTGTGAGTCCTACCTCCGTACCGAGGCAAACCACAGCATGTCGTGGTTCGGACGTTTCGCCCTGTCCCTCGGTCCGTTGGCAGGTCTTTTTGCCACCCGCCATTTCCACATGCCTGTTCCTGATGCTTTATGGATGGCGGTAGGCTGTGCCTTATTCGCTTTCCTGTTGATCCGCATGGTGAAATTCCCGTTCCGTGCCCCTTCCGATCATGTCACTTTGTTCAGCACCGACCGTTTCTGGTTAGGCAGTGGCTTCATCCTTTTCGTCAACCTGCTCCTCATCTCCGTGGCAGTAGGTATGGTCCTGGCATTAGCCACCACCATCGATTTCTATGCCGGTATCATGGTTGGCTACCTCTTCGCCCTGTTAGCCTGTCGTTTCGTCTTCCGTGATGCAGAACTCAAGAGTGAGGTTGTCAGTGGCCTCATCCTGTTCTTGGCAGCCCTCCTCCTGTTGATGGTACGTCCCACAGCATCCTCCGACTTCATCGCTGCCGCCCTGATAGGCATCGCCATCGGCCTCATCGGTTCCCGTTTCCTCCTGTTCTTCATCAAACTCAGTCGCCATTGTCAGCGTGGCACCTCCCAGAGCACCTATATGCTGGCATGGGAGAGTGGCATCGCCCTCGGCGTCGGCATCACCTACGCCCTCCCTGCCTCCCGCTACACCACCTCCCTGACCACCTCCCTGATCCTCGTCTCCCTCGCCATGCTCATCTACAACCTCTACACCCACCGCTGGTTCGAACACCACAAAAACCGGTAATCTTTCAACCTCTAACGATAACCTTAACCCTAACAACACGGAGTGTTTAGTTTATAGGTTATAGGTTATAGTTTATAGGTTAGTGGTAATGGGTTATAGGTTAGTGGTTATAGTTTAAAGTTTATAGGTTATAGTTTAATGTTTATAGATTCTAGTTAAAGATTCTCTTTGAGATTTTCATTAAGATTTCGAGCATCTCCGATGCGATCCCCAAGAAACCCCTCCTGCAAAGCAACGTACTGTTGCGTATTTTCGTCAAAGATTATAGTTAAAGATTATATTTATGGAGGCTGAATGATAGATTATTTCTGGCCATAGGCCATATTTTATTAAAGATTTCCTCCAAAGATTTCTTGCGAAGCAACCCCAAAAACATCCACGGACCACACGGAGAACACGGAAAAAAGATTCTAGTTAAAGATTCTTCTATAGATTCTAGTTAAGATTTCGAGCATCTCCGATGCGATCCAAAGTAAAACCCTCCCCAAAAGCGAGGAACTCGAGCGCATTTTGGTCAATGATTTTCTTTAAAGATTATAGTTTCTTGGTAATTGAATTATTTCTTGCGAAGCAACATCTTAAAAAAGATTTCCTCCAAAGATTTACCTATGGTTTGTTTTGTCGTGACTCAGCATAGTGAAAGCGCGCTCTCACTCTGTCTTCGCTACTCCAAAACATCTTGCGAAGCAACCCCAAAAACATCCACGGACCACACGGAGAACACGGAAAAGAGATTCTAGTTAAAGATTCTTCTAAAGATTCTAGTTAAGATTTCGAGCATCTCCGATGCGATCCAAAATAAAACCCTCCCCAAAAGCGAGGAACTCGAGCGCATTTTCGTCAAAGATTTTAGTTAAATATTTGTTTTATGTTGCTTACGCAAGAAATCTTAGAGGAAATCTTCATGTAAAATCTAAGGACCTAAACGGTCCAGAAATCTATTTAAGATTCTATTTCCCTAAAATATTTCTTGCGAAGCAACATCT
>NZ_NPJC01000017.1:0-61860 GCF_002251405.1 Prevotella sp. P4-98
TTCCCGAAGAGAAACGCGAGGCAGTGACGGAGATAACACTTGACCTGTCTGACTCCATGCACAAGATTGTACGATCTGCTTTTCCGAAGGCCCAACGTGTCATTGATCGCTTTCACATTCAGAAACTCGCCTGTGATGCCGTACAGGAGATGCGTATCAGACACCGCTGGGATGCCATACAAGAAGCCAATGACGAGATGGAAAACGCCAGGCAGGAAGGGCGGGAATACGTTCCATTCCGCTATGAGAACGGCGATACAAAGAAAGAATTGCTGGCCCGTAGCAGATACCTGCTCTTCAAGTCGGCAGACAAATGGACAGACAGGCAGAAGATGAGAGCCAGAATCCTTTTCGAACTATATCCTGACCTGCAGAAGGCGTATTCGCTCTCTCATTCACTGAGGATGATCTTTGCCAAGAACACCATCAAGGATGCTGCCAGGCTCTCTATGGCCAAATGGTACAACAAGGTCGAAGAGGCTGGATTCCATTCCTTCAACGTTATTGCGGCTACGTTCTACGAGCACTATGATGACATACTCAACTTCTACAATAACAGGTCGTCTAACGCAGCAGCAGAGTCTTTCAACGCCAAAGTCAAGTCCTTCAGGGCAGCACTAAGGGGAATTAGGGATGAGAAATTCTTTCTCTACAGACTTTCCATGATATACGCTTACCCCCACTAATTATCTACTGAGCCACGATATAATCATCATGGTCAATAGGAAGCAACAGGCAGAAGAAAAAAAGAAAATCGGATTCCAAAAGATTGGAATCCGATGGTGGGCGCTGAGGGATTCGAACCCCCGACCCTCTGCTTGTAAGGCAGATGCTCTAAACCAGCTGAGCTAAGCGCCCTTAAAAATCCCGGATGGTGAAAACCTCCGGGATTGAAGTCTATCGTTGGTTGAAATTATTTGATTTCAACAGTAGCACGACGGTTGTAAGATACAGGTGAGAGAGTATTAACACCACCAGCACTAACAACTTCGATGTTGTCGCGGCTTACGCCCATGTTAACGAGAGCGTCAGCAACGGTCTGAGCACGCTTCTCAGAAAGGTTCTTGTTGAATGCAACGCTACCAGTCTTGCTATCAGCGTAACCAGTTACAACGATCTTAGCGTTGTTAGCCTTTGCTGCGTCAGCAACAGCCTTAACATTCTGGAGGTCCTTCTTAGAAGCAACCTTAGCCTTACCAATGTTGAAGAATACTGATACAGGAGCTGAAACCACCTTAGTAACTGCTGATACAGGAGCTACAGACTGCTGCTTCTGCTCTGCGAGCATATCCTTCAGACGGTTGTTCTCTGACTGAGCGTCAGCAAGCTGAGCGTTCAGAGCATCGATCTGACCCTGTGAGAGAGCCTTGATAGCCTCTACGTCTGGAGTCTTGTTGAAGGTTGCCTTACCAAGGTTGTAGGTCAAACCAACTTCAACGTTCAGAGTACGGTCGTGGTTAGCTACGAGACCCTTGAATGAACGAGCGTCGTAAGGTTTAGCACCGGGGAGCGAACCCTCGAAACCATCGTAGTCTGAAGTACCAAGCATGTAGTTAACGTCGAGGTTAACAGCCCACTTGTTGTTGATCTTGAATTCGTTCAGGATACCGATACCTGCTACAGGAGCATAGCAGTTAGCGCTCATGTTACGGTTAACACCTACGCTTGCGTAAGGAATGAAGTCCCAAACACGGCTCTCGTTGTAACCCAGCAACATGTTGCTGAGGTTAAACATTACCTGCTCGCTGAGAGTCCAGTATTTGTTAGCATTGGTTTTCTTGTTCTCAGAAACGACTGTACGACCCCAAGCACCGTTGAACTTAGTGCGGAGACCGAGACCAGGAGTGAACCACTTACCAACAGCTACAGAGAAGCCAAGGTTGTTGCGGAAACCCTTGAGAGGGCTCTTTGAGAAATTGTTACCTACTTCCTGGTTACCCCAAAATGCAGTACCAGCAACGTTAGCCTGTACGAACCAGTTGCTCCAGAATGAATTAGTAGAAACGCTGAACTTTTCAGTAGGATCAGCATTCTGTGCCATTGAGGCAGCAGAAACACCGGCAAAAGCCAGTACCATTAATAACTTTTTCATACCTATTTAATTAAATATACGTTATATACTTCTATGAATTGTTGTGCAAAATTAAACATTTATTTTGAATCCACAAACTTTTTTATTAGTATTTTGAGTTTTTTGTTGCAAAAATTGATATTTTTTTAGTCTTTCCCCCATTTCCGCCTTACATTATTATATATTAGCCCAAAAGTTGCTCTATATCGCGCTGGGGGAGAATGCACAGTATGGCTTTGCCATCAGGGGTATAATTGACATTGGAACAGGCGAACAATTGATTGACAACTGCCTCCATTTCCTCATTGCTCAACACCTGTCCTTGCGGTATGGCAGCATGGCGCGCCATGCTCAGCGCGAGGGCGGCATGGATGGCATCGGTCTGAGTAGCACCTTTTTCTATAGCATCACTTACCATGTCGCATAGCAATTGCACGCTGTCGAGACCTTCAAGACCGGCGGGAATGGCATTGATGGCATAGGAATACTGTCCCAGATCGGAGAGTTCAAAACCTATAGCTTCCAGTTCGGGCAGTATCTTTTGGAGCATGACAGCATCGGAGGGTGAGAAACGTGCCACTTCAGGAAAGAGCACACGCTGGTTTGATGCCTGATGGGTGCGCAACTGTTCCATATATTGCTCATAACGAATTCGCACGTCAGCACGATACTGGTCGATTATCATCAGTCCCGATTTGACAGCTGTCATGATAAATCTGCCTTTGTACTGATAGTGCATCGGCGACTTGTCTTCGATGACAGCACGACTGCCCTGTCCTTCAAGTTCCTGTGTCCCGTGTGTAATCTTGTTGGAAGTGATCAGTTCTTCGGCATCATCCTGCGATGTTGGGAAAAGTTCTGGAGCAACAGGTTTCTGTGTAGGCAGATTGCCATAGAGTTGTTCCCATCCTTCCATTCTTGTCGGTTTGGCTGTTTGCTGACGGAATGGATTATAGTCAGGATTAAAGTTCAGAGTGGGTGGAGCCACCTGTTCATCGGGATTGAATACCGGGATATCAGGGCGTCCTTCGGTGTCAAAGTCTATCTGTGTGAGTTCGCAGAACTTGCCGATAGCGTCCTTTACCGCAGCGGTAAGAATCTGCCAAATGGCTTGTTCGTTATCAAACTTGATTTCTGTCTTTGTCGGATGGATATTCACATCTATGTCGGCGGGGTTAACTTCGAAATAGATAAAATAGGGTACCTGCATGCCTATAGGCACTAAGCGTTCGTAAGCCTGCATGACTGCCTTATGGAAATAAGGATGCTTCATGAAGCGGCCATTGACAAAAAAGTAGTTGTGGGCACCTTTTTTGCGCGCAGACTCAGGTTTCCCCACATAGCCCGAAACTTTGCAGATGGCAGTTTCTACCTCCAAGGGCAACACATCCTGACTATAGCGTTTGCCAAAGACATCGCTGATACGCTGGCGTACAGAGCCTGCACGAAGGTTCATCAGCTCTTGTCCGTTACTATGGAGTGTGAAGTTGATTTCAGGATATACCAATACTATACGCTCAAAAGCGGTGAGGATATTGCTAAGTTCGGTAGCGTTGGTCTTCAAAAACTTGCGGCGGGCAGGCACATTATAGAAAAGATTGTCAACCTTGAAATTGCTTCCCACTGGGCAGCTGACCGACTCCTGTCCTTCTACTTTTGAACCGTAGATGGTAAGACAAGTACCCAGTTCGTCGGCTGCAGTACGAGTACGCAGTTCTACCTGAGACACGGCAGCAATCGAAGGGAGTGCCTCGCCACGAAATCCCATGGTGGTTAGCGCAAAGAGGTCGTCGGCCTTGCGAATCTTCGAAGTGGCATGACGCTCAAAAGCGAGACGTGCATCGGTTTCAGACATGCCTTTACCATCATCGACAACCTGTATTGACGTGCGACCAGCATCAACCACCAGTACACTAATGGTGTGTGCACCGGCATCTACCGCATTTTCTACAAGTTCCTTGATGACCGATGCCGGACGCTGAATAACCTCTCCGGCTGCAATCTGGTTGGCCACAGAATCTGGCAGCAACTGTATTACATCACTCATTTCGGTCCTCCTTCCGCCTTCTTTACCGAAGCAGGTGCTGTGCGACGCACTTGCTCTTTCAACTCCTGTCCTTCTTTCTTTCCGCGCCAGTTGAAGATGTCGTCGCGGTTGAGTGGACGGATATAATCAAACCAAGCATAGCCTGGCAAGAAATATTTCGAAGGTGGTATCTGCGTCATGGGATAGAGCACTCCTGTTGGTTTCTCCATCCATATCTTCTTCATCTTGCGTTTTTCAAGGAACATACGCAGTTTGGGTGTCTCGGTATAGTTGAGTCCTATTAGGGTGCTGTCGGAATCATCCATCGGATAATAAACGATCAGCACATTACCCGTAGCATTGGTTTCATACACTTCACCCTTGTTGAAGAGTGCCATCATCTCTTTCGACGACACTTGGTTGAAGTGTACCGAATCGGCAAGTTGTTCTACAGAGAATGCCTGTCCCACCACATGTACATGGTCGATGGTAGAGTCTTTCATATAGGCACGTATCTCCTCACCAAAGAGTTGTTGGCCGTTATTCCATACGATAGGGTCACGATACATCGTCATACATGAATCTTGGGAATTATACACCAACGAGTCACATACCGCCTGCACATCGACACGATAGGCGCGCACCTTATTGTAGGCATGGATTTTACGATAGACCGAGTCGGTATTGATATTGAACGTAAACACCTTGAAGGTATCGGCATGCATATAAAGAGAATCGCGCTGCGAATAATCGATAGCAACAGCACGCTTGGTGGTCATGGCATAGCCCGTCTCTTCATTGTATTCACAATAGTCGCCAGTCATCTTGTTTTTATTGACGGAATCAACATAGACTACATTACTATAGGCATGGCTGAGTCCGTTCTTACTGTCATAATAAACGCTATCGCCCACCAACGAGCGGCCTTTATCTTTCATGACCGAACGACCAAACAGTTCTGACATCTCGGTCTTGGTATTGTAGTAGCCGTCCTCACTATAGATATGACTACTGCCCGATGTTATATTCGACGGTCCCACGATATGTGCACGTGAGAGACGGGTATCGTAGAAGAGAGAATCGGTTGTCAGATAGAACTTCTTGTTGCGCAGGCGTACATCATAATAAAACATCGCCATCTTCGAGTCGGTATGGTACTCACCCCAATCGCTGGTCAGCGTAGAACCATTATCCACGAGTTTTCCACCTTCGAAGAAGTTGCCGAAACTATACATGCGGTCATAATCCAAACTATCGGTATAGAGTGTTGTCTTGCGATGTTTCAGCACCACATTATATCGCGCTTGTGCAATCTGCTCGTTACCATCATAGTAAGCATAGTCGCTGGTAAGGCTCAGCGTGTCGCCCTGCACCATGCGCACATGACCGAAAGCTTCGAAAGAGTTGGTCTGCTGGAAGAAATTGGCACTGTCGCAATAAAGATTGGCGCCAACATGACGGAAATGAACATGTCCCGTAAGGACCTGGGCATCACCATTCTGATACTGGTTATAACGCAGTTCGTCGGCATGTACCAGATAAACACGCTTGTCGGGAGCCGTTCTATGATTTTTTGCTGTACGTTTACGCACAGGTTGCATAGCACCTATCAGGCCAATACCCAACAGGCAAAGCATAAAGATGGCAACAGCACGGAGTTTCATCGTATCCAACCCTGATATTCGAAATCACAATCCCGATAACGGTCATTGATACGGACGTAGGTGTTTTTGATCTTTTCCACCACCCACTGATGAATCTTCTCTTGGCGCAATTTCTCCAGCACAACATTCTTCATCACCTGAAAATCTTCGGTAATGGTGGCTTTATGACCTTCGCTGCGATTCTTCAGTTTGACGATGGCACATACTATACGACCGTTTTTCATCATCTGGAATGGTTTGGTAACTTCCCCGATCTTCAATCCATCGATGGCACGAGCCACTTCAGCAGGAAGATCTTGCAGTTGGAAACGTGAAGTACGTGTGCCCATGTCATCGTGGAACATCACACCTTTGTTGTTACGGGTATCTTTATCGTCAGAGAGCACAGAGGCAGCCTGATCAAAGGTAAACTTCGCATCAGCAATATCGGTACGCAGAGAATCGAGTTGGCTCAACGACTTCTCAATAGCCTCGTTACTAACAACAGGGCGACGGAGAATATGGCGAACATTGGCTTTCTCACCACGTTTCTCTATCAACTGGATAATATGGAATCCAAATTCAGACTCCACAATCTTCGAGACTTTCTTTGGATCAGTCAGGTTGAAAGCCACAGCAGCAAAGGCTGGATCGAGTTCCATACGCGACATGAATCCCAGTTCACCACCACGACGTGCACTTCCTGGATCTTCAGAATAGAGACGTGCCAGCGTTTGGAACGAAGCATCGCCACGGTTGATACGGTCAGTATAGTCGCGGAGTTCACCTTTCACACGGTTGATCTCTTCCTGTGACACACGAGGAGTTTGTGTGATAATCTGCACTTCCACCTCGGTGGGAACAAAAGGAATACTGTCTGTTGGCATATCCTTGAAGTAGCGGCGCACTTCTGCAGGGGTCACGGCAATATCCTTGACCAGTTGCTGCTTCATTTCCTCTACCATTTGGTTTTCACGATAAGAGTCACGCAGTTCGTTGCGAATCTGTGTCATCGTCTTTTTGTGATACTCTTCCAACTTCTCACGAGATCCGACAACAGAAATCATATAGTCTATCTGGCGGTCAACACCTGCACTAATCTGTGCATCGGTCACCTCGATACTGTCGATAGCAGCCTGATGCAAGAACAGTTTCTGTACAGCTATCTGTTCGGGAATGGCACAGTCAGGATTGCCTGTCCAATGCACTCCCTGCTGCAGGGCCTGCATGCGCATGGCTTCGACATCTGACTTCAGGATAGCCTCATCGCCCACAACCCAGATGACTTCATCTACTGTGCTTTGCGCATTGATACTGTCTTTGTCAGTTTTTGCCTGCATGGCTGTACTTGCCAATGCCAGCATAGCAAATAATATACTGCGAATGCTCATATTCTGTGATGTTTGTTTATTGTTTTTAATACATCTTTATTTATTGTAACCGGATATTTTTCCTTCAAATCTGATATCCAGTGTTTCTCCATTTCAGTACACAAATCGGCTACCACCTGTTCTTCTACTTCAACATAGCTTTTAGGCTTGAAACCTTTCCTGCGATACTTCTTCTTGTTTTTCTTGAAATACCGAGCCATGGCAGTCTTGTCGGTAGCTGCCTGCCGGGCAAGCGATTTCTCTGACAACACGCAGAGCAGTAATCCTTCATAGATGTCGTCAGAAACTGTGGGTAGCGATGCGGTCGTCATTGGTGAAATGGGGCTATTGCCCATATTCGATTCCCGTTCTGCTGATGGCAGACTCGCTTGAATCGGCGATGACGAGATGCCACGAACCATAGACAGCCTTTTCTGTTCTGCTTCCTGCCATTGTTGCAGTTCTGCAAACTTATCGGCAGTTCGTCTGTCGTTAAGCAACAGGATATGATAACCATCGGCAGTAAGGAATGGGCGGCTATAGGTTCCTGGTTGAAGTGTGAAGGCATTGTCTTCCATCTCCTTAAGCAACTGGTTGCGACCATACCATCCCATCAGTCCGCCATTTGCAGCAGAGGCTTTATCCTGTGATACTTGTCGAGCCAACACAGCGAAATCAGCACCTTGTCGCAAAGCATTATAGATGGAGTCTGCCCGTTTGATGGCTTGTTGTAATTCATAACGTTGTCCACGCTGGCGCACCTTCAGATAAATATGCGACAAGCAGACCACTTCGTTATTCATCCCATTGCCGCAGCTTTGGGCTATCCGCCTAAGGTCTTCTCCGGTCAAACTACCAGAGGCATTTGCGGTTGTCGATGCAGGCAGACTGTTAGTCGCACAAGCGGCAAGCATGCTTTTAAACATCGACGTTGTGTCAAGGCGCGACTCCCTGGCAGCCTTTACTCTCAACTTATAGTTGATATAAGACTCCAGAAAGTCATCGACCTTACACGGCGCACCAACACGGGCGCCACATATTTTACTATATGCTTGTACAAACTCCGAACGCTTCACGGCAGTTTCACCCACCATCAGAAGCGTAGGGTCATTCTGTGCCCGCACCATCATGGTGCTTGGCAGCAACATGAGTGCAAGCAACAGTCTTTGTATCATCTTAATCGTTGGGGCGTGAATAGTTTGGAGCCTCACTTGTAATGGTGATATCGTGTGGATGGCTCTCGTTCACACCAGCATTGGTGATGCGAGTGAACTTAGCGTCATGCAATTTCTCGATAGTTGGAGCACCGCAATAGCCCATACCAGAACGCAGTCCACCTACCATCTGATAGATAACTTCCTGTACAGTTCCCTTATAAGGAACGCGTCCGGCAATTCCCTCTGGTACAAGTTTCTTGGTATCTTTGGTATCTGCCTGGAAGTAACGGTCCTTAGATCCGTGTTCCATGGCTTCGAGTGAACCCATACCACGATAGCTCTTAAACTTACGGCCATTATAGATAATAGTGTCGCCGGGGCTTTCTTCTGTACCTGCTACCAGCGAACCAATCATCACGCAAGAACCACCGGCTGCCAATGCCTTAACGATATCGCCAGAATAGCGGAGACCACCGTCAGCAATCAAAGGTACACCTGTGCCCTGCAAGGCCTGGTAAACATCATATACTGCGCTCAACTGGGGTACGCCGACACCTGCGACAACACGTGTGGTACAGATGGAACCCGGACCGATACCGACCTTAACAGCATCTGCGCCATTCTCCACCAACATTTTGGCGGCAGTTCCAGTAGCGATATTACCTACTACGATGTCAATATTGGGGAACGAAGCCTTAGCCTCGCGCAGTTTTTCGATAACGCTCTTAGAATGTCCATGGGCAGTATCAATCACAATGGCGTCAACACCAGCATTGACAAGTGCCTGCATACGGTCGAGGGTATCAACGGTAACACCTACACCTGCAGCTACACGCAGACGACCTTTATCATCTTTGCAAGCCATGGGTTTATCCTTTGCCTTGGTAATATCCTTATAAGTAATGAGGCCTACCAAGTGGTTGTCTTTATCAACAACGGGGAGTTTCTCAATCTTATTTTCCTGCAGGATTTGTGCAGCAGCAATCAAGTCGGTCTGCTGGTGGGTTGTCACCAGATTCTCTTTCGACATCACCTCGTCGATAGTACGATCCAAGCGACGCTCAAAGCGCAGGTCACGATTGGTCACGATACCTACGAGATAATTGTTTTCATCTACAACAGGAATACCACCGATATGATATTCAGCCATCAAGGCCAAGGCATCCTGCACCGTAGATCCACGACGGATGGTAACAGGATCATAGATCATACCGTTCTCAGCACGCTTGACGATAGCCACCTCGCGAGCTTGGTTATCTATCGACATGTTTTTGTGGATAACACCGATACCGCCTTCACGTGCAATGGCAATCGCCATCTGACTTTCGGTCACGGTATCCATAGCTGCTGTCACGAAAGGAACATTCAGCTGGATGTTACGCGAGAACTTGGTTTTCAACTCTACCGTCTTAGGCAACACTTCCGAATAAGCGGGAATCAGGAGGACGTCGTCAAATGTAAGGCCGTCCATCACAATTTTGTCTGCAATAAATGATGACATAAATAACTCCTTAAAATTTTATTGCGTGCAAAATTACTCATTTTTTCCGATACCTACAAGCGTTTCACCGATTATTAATACGATTTAACGCAGTATAGTATCAATCGTTGAAATGAGTAAGTATCAACGCACTCGTACAACAACCTGGCCGTTTTTGTTTGTGGCAACGGCAATCTTCACACGTCCTTGCTGATAGTTGACCTTATCGGTTGTGGTATAACCGTAAGTCTGCAAGTCGCAACGTACCGCATCGAGGTCATCGTTGGCAGTAATGACAAATGCCGTATAGTTTTTCTTAGAACGCGTGAAAACCACATTTGAGTGATAATCGCCAATGGTCAGGGTGGCCTGTGGCGACTTCATCTGGTTCATCTTACCAATCGAATAATCATAGGATGCCAAGAGAGTCTTGGCCGACACTAAGGTGCGGTTTTTGGTCAGGAAGAATACCAATCCCACCAGATCGGTATGTTTCAGCGGTTCTGCCAATCCGTTTGTCAAGACGCGTGGCTTGGCTTCGTATTCACGGTCTTCCATTTCCTGATAGGCCATCGCATAAGCCTTTGCGTCGTCTATGGTAATACCGATAGTATATGACTGTCCCACTCCCGAACTCTCATAATGGAGTGTGGTGGTTCCCAGTCTGCTGATGATGGTATAGGCCTCGCCTCCCCGATCCACATATCCTTGTCCATATACTTTGGCAAGTTGTTGTTTGAGATGCAGGAAGCGTCCTTGCACATCCTTTTTGGTAGGATAGACAGCAACTCCCTCCACATCAACGGCAAATACCCGTTCGGTGTCTTCTGAAGTATAAAGTGTTACGCGAGCTTTTGCACCATACACGTCTCCTTCATAGACATAAGTCTTTGCCGTTTGTTTTCCCTCGGCTTTACGTTCCGTAAATCCTTGTTCCAACAGTTGTTTTTCAAAGCGTTCAGCCTTGATTCCCAATGGTATTCCGAGGAAAGCGTTGCGGTTGTTGGAATTATCGGCAAAGGTTGTCACATCGGCAAGTGCCTGTTGGGCATCGTCGTCAATACCATCTTTTCCCACTTTAGCTTTCCGCTCTGTACGCGCTTTTTTCTTAAACATTTTCTTTAAGAACTGCGCATCAGCAGGCTGCGCCATCAGCAATAGTGCAGCCAGAGCCATAAGATATGTCGTTGTCCTTTTCATAACCATTGGCAGTATTAGTTGGCCATTTCGCTAATAAACTTGATGCGCACCAGTCTGATTTCATCTTCCGAGCACTCAGAACCCAGTTCGTCAATAGCCGCATCGAGCGAGTCTGTATCGCTTTCAGCAAAATAGTCATAAATATCGTCAATATGGTCTTCGTCCATCACCTCATCGAGGAAATAGTCGATATTCAGTCGTGTACCACTATATACGATAGCCTCCACCTCGTCGAGCAGTTCGCTAAAGTCCAAGCCTTGTGCATTGGCAATATCGTCAAGCGCCACTTGTCTGTCGATGGCCTGAATGATTTTCACTTTCAGCATCGACTTCTTAGCAACGGTACGCACGCGCAGGTCAGCCTGTCGTGTGATGTCGTTCTCTTTACAGTATTTGGCGATCAGATCTACGAACTCCTTTGCATAAGGCTGTTTCACCTTTCCTTCTCCTACACCTTGTATGTTTTTGAGTTCTTCCAACGTGATAGGATAATCGGTAGCCATCTGTTCGATGCTTACATCCTGGAATATCACATAAGGTGGACGTTCCATTTTCTTGGCAACCTTTTTGCGCAAGTCCTTCAGCATGATGCTGAGCGTAGGATCGAGCGCAGTCATAGTTCCATCGTGTTCCGAAGCGTTCTCGTAGTCTTCGTCAAAGTCTTTATCCTCTACAATCATAAATGATTCTGGTTTCTTTAAGAATTTCTTTCCGGCAGCTGTTATTTTCAGCAAGCCATAGTTTTCCACATCTTTCTTTATGAATCCTGCTATCAGAGCCTGCCTGATAACGGGATTCCACAATTTCTCATCCATATCCTCGCCCGCACCAAACAGTTCGTTGTTTTGATGCTTATGCGCCAATATCTCCTCTGTTTCCTTTCCGGTAATAAAGTCGATGACATAGTCAGAACGGAAGTTTTCCTTGATGGTAATCACCGTATTGAGCAGGATTACCAGCTGTTCCTGTGCCTCGATCTTGGTTTTCGGATGCAGACAGTTGTCACAGTTCTGACAGTTGTCCTTAGGATATATTTCACCGAAATAATGAAGTAGCATCTTGCGTCGGCACACAGAAGTCTCTGCATAGGCTGCTGTTTCCTGCAACAGTTGTCTGCCAATATCCTGTTCTGCCACGGGTTTGCCTTCCATAAACTTATCCAGCTTCTGCAAGTCTTTTTTCGAATAGAAAGCGATGCAGACGCCTTCTCCTCCGTCTCGACCTGCGCGTCCAGTTTCCTGATAGTATCCTTCCAACGACTTAGGGATGTCGTAATGGATGACAAAGCGGACATCTGGCTTATCGATACCCATTCCGAAGGCTATCGTAGCCACGATAACATCTGTTTTTTCCATCAAGAAGTCATCCTGCGTCTGCGAGCGCAAAGCCGATTCAAGTCCGGCATGATAAGCCTGTGCCTTGATATCGTTGGCGCGTAGGATTTCCGCCAATTCTTCTACTTTCTTGCGCGAGAGACAATAGATGATGCCGCTTTTACCTGGATGTTGTTTAATGAACTTAATGATGTCCTTATCCACATCCTTGGTTTTGTTTCTTACCTCATAATAGAGGTTCGGGCGGTTGAACGAGCTTTTGAATTCTGTAGCATCGCTCATGCCGAGATTCTTCTTGATATCAGTACGCACTTTGTCTGTTGCCGTAGCGGTAAGTGCGATGATGGGTGCCTCACCAATCTGGTTGATGATGGGTCGTATGCGACGGTATTCGGGTCGGAAGTCGTGACCCCATTCGGAGATACAGTGGGCTTCGTCTATTGCATAGAAAGAAATCTTTGTCTTTTTGAGAAAGTTGACATTATCCTCTTTGGTCAACGATTCCGGTGCCACATAGAGCAGTTTAGTCTTTCCGGAACGAATGTCGGCCTTCACCTGGTCTATCGCTGCTTTGTTGAGCGATGAGTTGAGATAATGTGCGGTACCCTCTTCACTCATCATACTGATGGCATCCACTTGATTTTTCATCAGAGCTATCAATGGTGAGATGACAATCGCTGTTCCTTCCATCAGCAGGGAAGGCAATTGGTAGCAAAGGGATTTGCCACCTCCTGTAGGCATCAGCACAAAGGTATCGTTGCCATCCAGTAGATTTTGGATGATGCGCTCTTGGTCACCTTTAAATTGGCTGAAGCCAAAAAACTGTTTGAGTGCTTGGGTAAGATTAACTTTCATTGCAATAGGCTTAATTACTGTAAATGCGATTTATCGAGTTGCTGTTGTGCGTACTCTGCAGTCACTTCAAAGGATTTGGCGCGTTTGGAAGGCACTTCAAACATGGCGTCCATCATAATAGACTCCACGATAGAGCGTAGTCCACGTGCACCGAGTTTGTACTCCATCGCCTTATCGACGATGAGTTTGAGGGCTTCTGGGGCAAATGTCAGTTTGATGCCGTCCATATCAAACAGTTTCTCATACTGCTTGATGATGGAGTTTTTGGGTTCCACCAATATTTTCTCCAGCGCGTCGCGATCGAGCGGATTGAGATAAGTCAGCACCGGCAGACGTCCGATGATTTCCGGAATCAGTCCGAACGATTTCAAGTCTTGGGGCAGAATATACTTCATCAGGTCGCCCTTGTCTATCTTGCGTACATTCTGTACCGAGTTGTAACCCACGACATGGGTATTGAGTCGTTGCGCAATCTTGCGTTCAATGCCGTCGAAGGCTCCTCCACATATAAAGAGGATATTGCGAGTATCCACATGGATGTATTCCTGGTCAGGATGTTTGCGTCCGCCCTGTGGTGGCACGTTAACCATTGTTCCCTCCAACAGTTTGAGCAGTCCCTGTTGCACACCTTCGCCACTCACGTCGCGTGTGATGCTGGGGTTGTCGCTCTTTCTGGCAATTTTATCTATCTCGTCGATAAAGACAATACCACGCTCGGCAGCCTCCACGTTATAGTCAGCCACTTGCAGCAGGCGTGAGAGGATACTCTCTACATCCTCGCCCACATAGCCGGCTTCGGTAAATACGGTAGCATCGACGATGGTAAAGGGCACGTCAAGCAGTTTGGCGATGGTGCGTGCCAGCAAGGTCTTACCGGTTCCGGTAGATCCCACCATGATGATGTTGCTTTTCTCGATTTCGACTCCGTTCTCATCTACAGGCTGTTGCAGTCGTTTGTAGTGGTTATATACTGCTACGGAGAGGAAGCGTTTGGCCTCATCCTGACCTATAATATATTCATCGAGATACTTTTTTATCTCTTTGGGTTTAGGAACTTTCTTGAGTTCCGGAACGGTTTGTTTCTTTTTCGCGTCCTTATCGAATCCGTTAGCCTGCAACACCTGATAGGCCTGAGTCACGCAGTCGCTACAGATACATCCATGGAGACCTGTTATCAACAGGGGGACTTCACGTTCGGTGCGTCCGCAGAAATTACATTGTTTCTTCATGCCTTTCTGACCAGTATTTCATCTATCATACCATACTCTTTGGCCTCTTCTGCTGTCATCCAGTAGTTACGGTCAGAATCGTTCCACACCTTATCAAATGGTGTGTGTGAATGGTTGGAGATGATGGTATAGAGTTCTTTCTTGAATTTCATGATTTCTCTGGCCTCGATTTCAATATCCGATGCCTGTCCCTGTACTCCACCCAGTGGCTGATGAATCATCACACGGCTATGGGGAAGTGCCGAGCGTTTGCCTTCTGCTCCAGCCACGAGCAACACGGCTGCCATTGATGCTGCCATACCTGTGCAGATGGTGGCTACGTCGGAAGTAATAAACTGCATGGTGTCGTAGATGCCGAGGCCTGCTGTTACGCTTCCGCCTGGTGAGTTGAGGTAGATACTGATATCCTTGCCGCTATCTACTGAGTCGAGATAGAGCAGCTGTGCCTGTAGTGTATTGGCAGTATAGTCGTCAATCTGTGTACCGAGGAAGATGATGCGATCCATCATCAGTCGTGAGAACACGTCCATCTGGGTAACGTTCAGTTGACGTTCTTCCAAGATATAGGGGTTCAGATACTGTGCCTGTGCGCTCACCACTTCGTCGAGTACGAGACCGTTAATACCTAAATGCTTAGTAGCATATTTTCTAAAATCGTTGTTCATCATTCTTTGGTTTTGAAACAAAAAAGCGAGGTTACCAACCCTTTTTGCGTATATTAGAAATACAAAATTACGAAAAAAGTTGGTAACCTCGCAATATTCATGAGGTTTTTTTTCTTAAAAATGCTTATTTCTCTTGCAGCATCTTCTGAAAGTCTTCCATTGAAATCTCTTTCTCGTTGAGTTTAACAACATTCTTCAGAGCGTCGATGAGCTTCAGGTCAACGGCACGATCTACGAGTCCATCTACGTTTTCACGCTTTTTCAGCATCTCTGTAGCGTAGTTGTCGAGATATTCCTCTGGAATATTTGCCATTCCGTATTGTGCGAACTGTGCGCGAGCGGCCTCCTTGGCTACATTCTTGATGTCTGCATCGTCAACCTTGATGTTCTGAGCGGCAACGAGCTGCTCTTTGATAAGGTGCCATTCGAGTTCGTTGATGCTGGCCTCGAAGTTTTTTTCTACAAACTCCTCGCCCTTGTCCTTGTTGTTATTGAACATCACGCGCTTGAGCAGAGCCTCTGGGAATTCGAGCTTACCAACCTTCTTCTCCATGTGCTTGCGTACGTCGAGCAGGAACTTATAGTCTGAATCAGACTTGAACTGCTCGCTAATCTGCTCGCTAATCTTCTGACGGAATTCTTTTTCGTCTTTCACATTACCCTCGCCGAAAACCTGATCGAAGAGTGTCTGATTAACCTCTGCCTTTGTGAAGCGTGAGATTTCAGTTACCTGATAGGTAAAGTCTCCTGTGTGCTGAGCAACTTCCTCTTTCTTGATTTTGAGGAGAGAAGAAATCTCTGCGTCGTTTTCAGGATAGGCCTGACGGGGATTCCATGTGATGATATCACCCAGTTTAGCACCATCGAAAAGCTTCTTCTGGTCTTCTACCTTGATGTACTGAGGCATAAGAGAAACGTCGGCAATGGTAATTCCATTTTCCTTAACGTTTCCGTTCTCGTCGAGTTCGCGCAGGTCGCCCTTGAGCAAATCGCGCTGTTCTGCGTCATACTGCTCTGCCTTCTCGTAGTTACCAGAACGCTGCTGATACATTTCCACCTGCTGGTCGATCAGTTTGTCGTCAACGGTGATGTTGTAGTAGTCAACTTTATCCTTGCCAGAGAGGGCTGCCTTGAATTCGGGAGCTACGGCAATATCGAACATGAACTCCAATGGCTCATCGCTTTCGAAGTTGAGTTCCTTCTGTTTGTCGCTGTTGAGGGGTTCGCCGAGCATCTGTATTTTGTTTTCGCGAACATACTTGTAGAGTTCCTCACCCAACATTTTGTTTACCACGTCAACCTTAACGGCAGTACCATACTGACGTTTGATCATACCCATAGGAGTCTGACCAGGGCGGAATCCGGGTACATTAGCGCGTTTGCGATAATCTTTCAGAGTCTTCTCGACTTCTGCTTGATAGTCTTCTTTCTCCAATACGATGGTCATCAAACCATTGATTTTGTCAGGAGCTTCAAATGAAATATTCATCTCTTCTTATACCTTATTTAATTATTATATGCAGTTTTGAGCGTGCAAAGTTACGAATAAGTGAGCAGAATACAAAGGAAAATCGAATTTTTCTTTGGATTATCGAACGAAAGTAACTAAGAGGCGTAAGCCTCAGAGGTACGAATAAGTGAGCAGAATACAAAAGAAAATCGAATTTTTCTTTGGATTATCGAACTGACGAGCGAAGTTTCTCCCACTATCTTCCCATCATCCTCCCATAGTTTTCCGCAAATAATGGGACTTACTTGGGACTTACTTGGGATCTCCCCATCAAGCAACAAACCGACATCCCGAAGGCATCCCGAAGGCATCCCGAAGGAAATACGTGAGTTTTATTGATCAAATACCCACCGAACACCTGTCAAACATCGGTCGTTGGAAAGAAAGTGGAGAATGTTGTTCTAAGATTTTGCCAAACCTCAGGCATGAAGGGTTTCATCTATTCTCTTCGTCTTCCTCCATTTCCTTTCGGCGTTTGGCTTCTGCCATCTCTTGGAAGTTCTTCTTTTTCAGTTCGAAGTTGGTACCCAGATATTTCTCTTTCACCACAGGATTGACCGCCAATTCTTCAGGACTACCTTGAAAGAGAATGCGACCTTCGAAGAGCAGATAGGCACGGTCGGTAATGTTAAGAGTTTCGTGCACATTATGGTCGGTTATCAGAATACCAATGTTGCGATATTTCAGTTGCCAAACTATCTGCTGAATATCTTCCACGGCAATAGGGTCAACGCCGGCAAACGGTTCGTCGAGCATGATGAATTTGGGCTCAATAGCCAAGCAACGAGCAATCTCCGTACGGCGTCGCTCACCACCAGAAAGCTGGTCACCCTTATTCTTTCTCACCTTTCCAAGGCGAAACTCCTTGATCAGGCTTTCAAGTTTTTCGAGCTGATAGTCACGTGGTTTGCCCGTCATTTCCAATACCGAGAGAATATTGTCCTCTACCGACATCTTGCGAAACACAGATGCCTCCTGTGCCAAATAGCCGATACCGGCACGAGCACGCTTATAGACAGGATAGTCTGTCACCTCCTCGTCGCCGAGATAGATGTGTCCGCCATTGGGAACAACCAATCCGGTTGTCATATAGAACGATGTGGTTTTGCCGGCTCCGTTAGGACCCAACAGCCCTACAATTTCACCTTGTTTCACATCGAAACTCACATCGCTCACCACGGTGCGCTTGCCATATTGTTTGACCAGACCCTCGGTGCGCAACACCAACTGTTCCGGCTTATTGTTCGTAATTTCGTCCATTGCCATGTATCTTTTCATGTGCAAAGGTAGTGTAAACTGCGTGAATTTCAAAGAAAAACTTGTTTTTTCTCTCAGTTTACACTACCTTTGCATTCAATTAAGCATATTATCCTATGAAACTATTACACAACTGGCTGACACATTTCGGCCAATTCATCATATTGATGGGGCGCACTTTTTCGCGTCCAGAGCGGATGCGTATGTTCTTCAAGGAATATACGAAAGAGATGGCGCAACTGGGCATCAACTCCATCGGCATCGTACTGCTGATCTCTTTCTTCATCGGAGCTGTCATCTGTATCCAGATGAAACTCAACATCCAGAGTCCATGGATGCCCCGATGGGTCAGCGGCTACACCACTCGTGAGATTATGTTGCTGGAGTTCTCATCAAGTATCATGTGTCTGATACTGGCGGGAAAAGTCGGATCAAACATCGCATCGGAGATTGGCACGATGCGCGTCACCCAACAGATTGACGCACTCGACATCATGGGTGTAAACTCAGCATGCTACCTCATCCTGCCCAAGATTCTCGGCATGGTGACCATCATGCCGCTATTGGTCATCTTCTCATCAGCAATGGGTATCATAGGTGCTTACGGTACAGCATACATAGCCCACATACTCCCACCCGACGACCTCACACTGGGACTGCAACACGATTTCCAACCATGGTTCGTATGGATGAGCATCATCAAGAGCTTGTTCTTCGCCTTCATCATATCGGCAGTACCCTCCTATTTCGGCTACAACGTAGAAGGCGGTTCGGTCAATGTGGGCAAAGCCTCAACAGACGCTGTCGTGTCGTCGAGCGTACTCATCCTATGTTCCGATGTATTCCTCACCCAACTGCTCTCATGAGCCTAACCACAATATTTCCAACATTCCAATACACTTGCAACAATGATTGAGGTAAAAGACCTATATAAGAGTTTCGACGATAAAGAGGTACTGAAAGGTATCAACACCATATTTGAAGATGGAAAAACCAATCTGATTATCGGTCAGAGCGGTAGCGGAAAAACGGTATTGATGAAAAATCTGGTGGGACTGCTTGAACCTACGAGTGGACAAGTGCTATACGATGGAAGAGACTTCGTACAGATGTCGAAACAGGAAAAGGTGATGATGCGCCGAGAAATGGGCATGATTTTCCAAAGTGCTGCACTATTCGACTCACTCACAGTACTGGAAAACGTGATGTTCCCACTCGATATGTTCTCGCCCATGACACTTCACGAACGCACACAACGTGCACGCGAATGTCTCGACCGTGTCAATCTGATTGGCGCTGAAAAAAAATATCCCGGTGAAATCTCAGGAGGTATGCAGAAACGAGTTGCCATCGCACGAGCTATCGCACTCAACCCACGCTACCTCTTCTGCGACGAACCAAACTCTGGTCTCGACCCTAAGACATCATTGGTCATCGACGACCTACTCCACTCCATCACCCATGAATTTGGCATTACCACCATCATCAATACACACGACATGAACTCCGTGACAACCATCGGCGAAAACATACTTTTCATCTACGAAGGTCACAAAGAGTGGCAGGGAGTTTCGGCAGACATCATGCAATCTACCAATAAGCGACTGACCGACTTCATCTTTGCCAGCGATCTGCTCAAAGAGATGCGATCACTCGTCAACGAGCATCGGGCTAAACAGTAACCATCTGCCCTGCTGTTGCACACAGCATCAACAGCATGCCCCCCATAAAGCACATCCACCTTATTATATATAAGGAAAACATAAAAATTCATTTCCAATACTATTCATAACCAAAACTTAAAATGATGAAAAAAACACTATTGACACTCGTCGCAGCAAGCGCACTCACAGCTACGGCACAAAATCCCATCAAGGTCAATCAAGTGGGCTATTATGTCAATGAATCCAAAGTTGCCGTTGTTGAACCAACGGGAAAAAGCAGCAACTTTATTCTGAAAGACCACAACGGACGCAAAGTGTGGAGCGGAAAAGCCGTACGAACACTCAAGTCCCCCTTCAACGACAAAGTACGACAGGTTGTAGATTTCTCTACCGTAACAAAACCAGGCACCTACACCCTGACTGCAGGTAAGAACAAACAAACCATCAACATCGCCGAACATCCATACAACGAGGCGCTGAAGGCTGCCATCAAGGCCTTCTATCTACAGCGCACAGGAACGGACATCGAAGCTAAATACGCTGGAGCCTTTGCCCGAAAAGCAGCTCATCCCGACACTCGAGTTCTCATACACCCATCGGCAGCATCACCCAAGCGCCCTGCCGGAACGGTCATTTCCTCACCAAAAGGTTGGTATGATGCTGGCGACTACAATAAATATATCGTCAACTCTGGATTCACCATCGGCCTGATGTTACAAGCTTACCAGTTAAACAAAGAACATTTCGAACAGATCGATACGCAAATTCCAGAATCAAACAACAACGTGCCCGACCTCTTGGACGAAATCATGTACAATCTGGAATGGATGCTGACCATGCAGGATCCCGACGACGGAGGTGTCTATCACAAACTGACCACTCCCAATTTCGAAGCATTCGTCATGCCTGTGGATTGCAAACAAGACCGCTATGTGGTGCAAAAGAGCACGCAGGCAGCACTCGACTTTGCTGCTACAATGGCACTCGCAGCACGTATCTACAAGGATTATCCACAATATCAACCATTCTGCAAGATAGCTGCCAACGCTGCACAACGTGCATACGCATGGGCTGTGAGATTCCCCAAAAACTACTATACACAGCAAGACAACAACAGCAAGTATGACCCTGACGTCAACACAGGAACATACGATGACAACGATGCAGACGATGAATTCTTCTGGGCAGCTACAGAAATGTATCTCACAACAGGAGAACAAGGATACCTTGAACAGGCTCGAGCCTTCGCTCCCAAACAGTTCACCCTGCCCACATGGGGCAACGTTGCCGGACTGGGCATCTTCCAATGGCTCAATCAGGAACTGCTACAAACTAAAGAGGCTGGAAAACTCAAGACTTGCTGCATGAAGAAATCACTCAAGACATTCTGTGACGAAGATATCAAGGCGCTCGCCACATCACCCTTCTACTCTATCTTCGGCAACAGCGCATCCGATTTTATTTGGGGAAGCAACTCTGAAAAATGTGCAGGACGAGGCATTGCACAGATGTACCAATACGCCCTTACCAAAGACAATACCTACCGCAAAGCTGCCATCACCACTATCGACCACATCTTCGGACGCAATGCCACGGGCTATTGCTATCTGACTGGCTTTGGCACACAGCGCGTCATGCATCCTCACCAGCGTATTTCGGCAGCCGACGGCATTGAAGAACCACTGCCGGGATTTCTCGCAGGAGGTGCTAATAGTGGTCAACAGGATGCAAAGAATGTGCCTGCTTACCCATCGTCATCACCCGATGAATCATACCAAGATCACGAAGGCAGTTACGCTTCCAATGAAATTGCCATCAACTGGAATGCTTATATCGTTGCCCTACTTGGTTTCTTGGAATAAGACAAACAGCTTCTATCATACAAGCGCACACCCAAGAATAATAGGTGTGCGCTTATATTTTTTCAAATCGTAAGATCGGGAATATGCTGAAAAACGGCAAACCGATTTCCTATCGGTCAAACAAGATAGGATCAAACGTTCTTTTTCTCCTGACGTTCCTCTTCTATATCCTTGCGCGACTTTGACTTAACCACCAGCCAAACACCGCTGAACACCAGCACCACAGCCAAAACATGAGTTAGCTTCATCGTACTAATACCCATGATGAGTGAAGCCGCAACAGCCACAATAGGTTGCACATAGTTATAGACCGACACCACCGTGGGACGCAACGTGCGCTGACCTATCATGGTCAGAATATAACAGAAGAACGTGCCACACACCACAACATAACCCACTTCTATCCACGTCAGCAACGGAATAGGCTGGCTGATTACCCCATAGACATGGTAAGAACTAAGCGGGAGAAGCATCAGCGTAGCCCATGAGAACATATACTTGTTGACCGTAAACACATTATAACGCTTGATGAGCGGATTGAATAACGATAAATAAAGGGCAAACGAGAACTGCGCAAACAAGCAAAGCAAATCGCCACGTATATCTCCAACACGTGCGTCAGCATGAGCTGCCGAACTCAGAATAAGAATCAAAGCACCGCTGCATCCCATCAACACTCCTAACGCCTTCTTGCCGGTAATGGGTTCACGCAGGATAAGTGCCGCCAATATCATGGCAAAGATAGGCATCGACGTAGTGACGATGCTCGCATTAATAGGTGAAGTGATGCTCAGTCCGATAGTAAAACAACATTGATTGAATAGCAAACCCATAAGAGCTGCACCGATAAACATCAGACGGTCACGCCATGGCACCTGCTCTTTCGGAGCAAACAACGAAGCAATCCAAAACAGCAGACATGCTCCTGCCACACGAAAGCTAACCATCGTAATACCATCAAATCCATGGAGCATTGCATCTTTGCCTACTGGCGACATTAATCCCCAACCCGCACAAGCTCCAAACATGGCGAGATGGGCTATTAAGGCTTTACTTGTTTTCATGCGGCAAAAGTACTATAATCTGCCGGAATAATGAAACAGAAAGGATAAAATTAGAATCTGAATGGATAAAATTACCTAAAAACAATACTTTTTTCCACAAACATCGAGTGCGAATTTGGAAATTTTCACGAATTACACTATCTTTGCAACAGATAGCCACCCAACAAACCACATAGGTTTGAAAGCATGAAATAACGCTTCTATAAGCATTAACTTAGTGGCAGACATAATAGTGACAGACATAAAACTTAAGACTATGCAGAAGTATGCAGACTATATCAAAACGATAGAGATCGATGCTCTTTGGAGTGGCAAGAAACACATTGTCTGGGACCTCGATCCGAAAGTCAATGTCCTCAGCGGCATCAACGGCGTGGGCAAATCCACCATTCTCAACAAGGTGGTAAGAAGCGTTGGGGTAAACGGCGATATTGTCAACCATCTGTTGAAAGGCGTACATCTGACTACCGCACCCGAAGATGCCACACATATCCGCTTTGACTTGATTCGTTCACTCGACAGCAACCTCTCGCAGACATTCTCCGAGAGTGAGGGATTCATACACCAAGCCTTGTCAGTACTGGCTGGCGTAGGGGGCGGTTCACTACTCGATCTGCAACTCTACCAGCTTCAACGCAAATATCTCGACTATCAGGTGAACATCGGCAACCGTATTATCGAAGCCCTGCAACGGGGCGATGCCCACATGGCTCAGCAGTTGTCAGAACCTAAAAAGCGTTTCCAAGACATGGTTGATGAACTCTTTGCCGAAACAGGTAAGAAGATGGTACGCAAAGAGAATGAAATTCGTTTCACACAGATTGGCGAGACGCTACTGCCTTACCAGTTGTCGAGCGGTGAGAAGCAGATGCTTGTCATCCTACTCACCGTACTTGTAGAGGATCATCAGCCCTATGTGCTCTTCATGGACGAACCAGAAGTGTCGCTACACATCGAATGGCAGAAACGCCTCATCGAGCTCATCGTAGAGCTTAACCCGAATGTTCAGATCATACTCACCACCCACTCACCTGCCGTCATCATGAGCGGATGGTTGGATAAGGTGACAGAGGTCAGCGATATTACGGTATGAGCAGCAGACTGACAGATCATATCAACAGCCAGTATTTCGAAGCCGCCAACAAGCTGACATCGAAACAAGCACGTAGGCGCATTGTGGCTTACGTGGAGAGTTACGATGATATTTATTTCTGGCGGACGGTGCTCAGTCGCTATGAAAATGAGCAACGCTACTTTGAAGTGATGTTGCCCTCACACCGCAAACTGGAACGTGGGAAGAAGTCGGTGCTAATGAATTTTGTAGAAGGACATGTGGGCGAAGACATGATAGCTTGCGTTGATGCTGACTACGACTACCTTATGCAAGGCCGCACTCCTCAGTCGAAAAAGATATTGGAAAGCCCATACGTGTTCCACACCTATGCTTATGCTATAGAGAATATGCAGTGTTATGCGCCATCGCTCCATGAAGTTTGTGTGGCAGTAACCCTCAACGACCATCGTATTTTCGATTTCGAAGATTATTTCCAGCAGTACAGCCAAGCCATCTTTCCACTCTTCGTTTGGTCGGTATGGGCTTATCGCACCGGCAACCACAACCGTTTCTCGCTTACCGATTTTTCAAGAGTTACTGACCCTGGAGGCTTCAGCGTAGGACATCCACAAACCTCTATCGACCATCTGCGCCGTAAGGTTACTTCGCGCGTTCACCTCTTACAGAATCAATTCCCAGGCAATAAGGTTCAATACCTTCAGACCAAAGAAGACATCAAGGCATTGGGAATTACTCCCGACACTACCTATCTCTATATTCAGGGCCATTCGCTCTTCGACAATGTGGTGGTGCCCATACTCACTAAAGTGTGCAATCGACTGCGGCAGGAGCGACAGGATGAGATCATGCGCACTTCCTGTCACCATACCCAACGTAAAAACGAGATGTCCTGCTACGAACACTCGTTGCAGGACATCCGTCAGATGTTAAAGAAGAATACAGGGAGTCAGGTCTCACAACCATTCCTTCGGTTGCTTGCCGATCTGTCGGCTTATCTCGATGCGTCATCTGCTACAACCGACGATAGCGACTCCCCGAATCCCGATATAATGCAATCCTGATATTCAGGAGCACACTTTCTTTGCTCAAGAGAGCACGTAGGTTTCCAAGAATTTGATAGTTCCCTCGCTACGCACCTCATTGGCGGTGGCAGGTACCAATACAGTTTCTCCTTCGCGAAACGGCATATTCTCGCCATCAACAGTCAGCGTACCCTCACCCTTCATGCCTATCAAGATGACAAACGAGTCGAGTTCGCTGTAATCAATGGTCATGGGTTCGTCCAAATCATAGACAGCAGTATTGAAATAAGGACACTCTACCAGCAGTTCCCCCTCGTTTTTGCGTGCCTCATAGCGTGTACGATAGTCGGGAAGCACCGTATAATCAATACTCTCCGAAGCCTCTTGGGTGTGTAGCTGACGGTAGTTTCCGTCTTTATCCTTTCGCTTAAAATCATAAATACGGTAAGTCACATCGCTGGTCTGCTGTATTTCAGCCAGGAAACATCCGGCGCCAATGGCATGGATGCGTCCCGCAGGAATGAAGAAGCAGTCGCCTTCCTTGACAGGATATTGCGCCAATGCATCACAGATAGTATCATTAGCCACCATCTCTTTATACTGTTCTGGTGTGATTTGCATCTTCAGTCCATTATAGAGTTTGGCCTCTGGTGCAGAATCCATCACAAACCACATTTCGGTTTTACCGCGACTCTTGCCTTGGCGATGGGCTATTTCATCGGTGGGATGCACTTGGATAGAGAGGTCCTGTCGTGCATCGATAAACTTGATGAGTAATGGGAATTCGGTACCGAAACGCTCGTAGTTGGCCTTTCCCACGAGTTTCTCCTTCATATCATTCACCAATTGATTGAGCGAACGTCCGTCACCCACGGCTATGGTTTCATTATCCTTCACTCCCGAAATCTCCCAGCTCTCGCCAACGTTATCCATTTTTGCGTCGAGATGCTTGAAGGGAATGATGCGGTCGCCACCCCAGAGTGTCTGTTTGAGCAGCGGTTGAAATTTGAATGCTTTCATTTTTTCTCTCGTTAATATAAGTTCTTTAGGGTATTTATTCTGCTGTATTCAATTGTCGGTCCAGAAGCCACGAGTGAAGAGCACCATAACCGACATGATTTCCAGACGTCCTACAAGCATGAGAAATGAACAGATCCATTTGATGCCATCAGGCAGTCCTGCCCACGACATCACAGGACCTATCTCTGTTCCGAGAGTTGGTCCGACATTGCTCATACAACTCAGCGCTATCGTAATGGCATTGGTATTGTCAATGCCGGCAGCAATCATAATAGTAGCGGAAATAAGACACATCACCACATAGAGTGCAAAAAAAGCCAATAGCGTCGCCACCTTTGAAGAAGGCACATTCTGTCCGTTGACCTTGATAGGCAGTACGGCACTGGGATGGAGTATCTGCCGAAACTCATTCTGCATGGCTTTGAGTACCATCGAACCGCGGATACATTTGAATCCGCCACTGGTACTTCCGGCACAAGCTCCGAGAAACATACATATTCCGAGTATCACCCAAGTGATATGGGGCCACGCTCCAGCATCGTCGTTGAAGAGTCCTGTGGTGGTAATAAACGACACCACTTGGAACAAGGCACATCGGAAAGCGCGTTCTGTGCCGTAACCATTATTATAGATCAGTATGGCCATGATAACGATAGCTGAGAAAGACACTACAAAGAGATAGAGTCTGAACTCCGAGTTTTGCACCAGTTGTCGCAGTTGCCGTTTAAAGATTACTATATATAATAAGGTAAAGTTGATTCCCGATAGAAATTGGAACAAGAGTGACACATATTCTACGGCAGCACTATGATAGTGTTCCACACTGTCGTTATGGGGTGCAAATCCTCCCGTTGCAGTAGTTGACATTGAATAGTTCACACTGTCAAACCATTCCATCCCTGCCGCATAATACGAAAGGATACAAGCTACAGTAAGCACAAGGTAGATGCTGCAAATCCATTTAGCATTGGTGCTCAACCGTGGGTGCATCTTGGTGCGCACAGGGCCAGTAGCCTCAGCGGCAAACACCTTGACGCTTCCGCCCACCAACGAGGGTAGAATGGCAATGGTGAAGAATACGATGCCCAGTCCACCAATCCATTGTGACAGAGATCTCCAGAAGAGTAATGCATGGGGCAGTCGCTCCACGTCGTCGAGAATGGTGGCTCCCGTGGTGGTAAATCCCGACATGGTTTCAAAGTAGGCATCTGTCACGCTGTTGATGTATCCTCCGATGATATAGGGCAACATTCCAAACAAGCTATAGAGCAGCCACGATAGTGTGACTACGAGATACGCAGTTCGCCGGCTCATGTCGTTGGTTGCGTTACGTCCCAAGTATTTGAATATGAAGCCGCAACATCCAGTGAAGAGAGACGAGATGAGAAATGCCATGATGTCATCCTCTTGGTAGCATCCCGCCATGAGGGCACATCCGCCCATCAGCAGTCCAAGCATGATGAGCAGTGATCCCAGAATCTTGTATAGTAACTTCGCCTCTACCATATTGTCGATGGTTTGAAGTATTTTTCGAGGTTTTTCAGGTTGTGCTCATGACAGAACATCATGACAGAATCGCCCGGTTCTATCTGTGTGAATCCATTGACAAGGATTCCTTGATTGTTGCGCACCAGTCCACCGATCGTTACACCAATCGGAAGTCCGAGATCCTTCACTGGCTTTTTGGTAATCTTCGATCCTTCTGCAGCCACAAACTCAGCCACGTCAGAATCGACTATCATCAGCGATCTCACATTGCTGACGTCAGCGTCGAGCATCATCTGATAGATATGGCTGGCAGCAATGGTTTTCTTATTGATAATGGTACCGATGTCCAGACTCTCTGCCATCTCCACATAGTCGAGATTTTCCACCATGGCGATGGTTTTCCTCACGCCCAACCGTTTGGCGGTAAGACAGGCAAGGATATTTGTTTCTGCATTGTCGGTCAGTGCGACAAACGCCTGTGTGTTCTGTATTCCCTCTTCCTGAAGCAGTCCGAGGTCGCGTCCGTCACCGTGAATCACCATGGCATCGGTGTCCAACAGCAGTTCGTTGAGTCGTTCACAGCGTTGTTCGTTCTTCTCTATGATTTTCAGATTCATGTATTCAGGCAATGTCAGTCCCACGCGCACAGCGGTTTTGCTGCCTCCCATGATAATCACGTTCTTCACATCGGCATAGTGTTCCTTTCCTGTGAATTTTCTCACATAGGGTATGTATTCACTGGTGGTCATGAAATAACAGAGGTCGCCTGTGCGGAGTTCATCATTACCACCGGGGATGAGTGTCTCTCCGTTGCGTTTCACAGCCACTACGTGGTACGGTTCTGTTGGTCCACATAGTTCGCGCAGTGGTTGGTTGAGTATCTCGCAGGTCTCTCGCAGTTTAATGCCGAGCATGACGAGTGCCCCGTTGTGCACATCCCATCGTTGTCTGACCCACGACATTTTGAGTCCGTTGGTAATATCTATGGCTGCCAGAACTTCTGGATAGATCAGCGAGTTGATGCCCATCTTCTCGAAGAAGGGTTTAAGGTTTGGAGCGAGATATTCATAGTTGTCGATGCGTGCCACGGTTTTCTTCGCTCCCAGCGAATGTGCAATGATACAAGCATTCATATTCTGGCTCTCGTCGGGAGTGACTCCCACAAAGAGGTCGGCTTTATCTACATTAGCTTCGCGCAGTATTTTGATACTTGTGGGAGATCCCACAACGGTCATGATATCAAACTTGCTATCGAGGTCAGCCAGTCGTTCGGCATTGGCATCGATAAGCACGCAATCCTGATGGTCGCGTGAAAGCAGTTTTGCCAGGTGCACACCTACGGCACCTGCTCCGACTATTACAATCTTCATGATATAATGGCTTTGCGGATGCCCTCGGCATCCAGTCCTACAAGGTGATCGAGTTGTGCCACAGTTCCATGTTCCACAAAATGGTCGGAGGGCAATCCCCGTCTGATTACTTCGGGATGGTAGTGATGATCTGCCATCCATTCTACTACGGCAGAACCGAGTCCTCCGTCTTTCACTCCATCTTCTACGGTGACGATGCGGTCGAAGTGTTCTGCCACTTCGGCAAGGATATTCTCGTCGATGGGTTTGAGGAATCGCATATCGTAGTGTGCCACATCAAGGTCTTCGATGGCTTTTGTCACATGATTACCAATCGGTCCGATGGAGAGCACTGCAGTATGGTGTCCGTCTTTAAGTTTACGTCCTGTGCCCACTGCGATTTCCTCAAGTGGACAACGCCAGTTGTGCAATACTCCTCCGCCACGTGGATAGCGGATGACAAACGGCCCTTTGTCGGGCAGTTGTGCGGTGTACATCAGCCGGCGCAGTTCATGTTCGTCCATGGGCGATGCGATAGTAAGATGTGGAATGGGTCTGAGTGCTGCCAAGTCGAAGGCTCCATGGTGTGTTGGTCCGTCTTCGCCCACCAGTCCTGCCCGGTCGAAACAGAACACTACATGCAGTTTGAGCAGTGCCACATCGTGTATGATATTATCGAAAGCACGTTGTGCAAAGGCGCTGTAGATATTGCAGAAGGGGATGAGTCCGTCTTTCGCCATTCCCCCTGAGAAGGTCACAGCGTGTCCTTCGGCTATTCCCACATCAAAAGTGCGGTCTGGCATGGCTTGCATCATGATATTCATGGAGCATCCTGTGGGCATGGCAGGAGTCACTCCCACTATCTTCGGATTCTGCTCTGCCAGTTCCAGCAACGTATGTCCGAACACATCTTGATAGCGTTGTGGTTTGTCGGGTGACTGGTCAACGAGTCTTTCTCCTGTGGCAGGATCGAATTTTCCAGGTGCGTGCCAAGTCGTTACGTCTTGTTCTGCTGGTGCATAACCGTGTCCTTTCTGTGTGTGGAGGTGCAACAGTTTCGGACCTTTCATGTCTTTCATCTGTTTCAGTATGCGCACCAGTTCTCCGACATTATGTCCATCAAACGGTCCAAAATATCTGATGTTCATGCCATCGAAGATATTCTGCTGATGGCTGATGGCAGATTTCATGGCATTCGACAGTCGGATGAGTCCTTTGCGTCGGTCTTCGGGCAGTAGTCCCCATTGATGCAGTTTACTTGAAATCTTAAACCGCAGTGCATTATAGGTTTCGTTGGTACTGAGGTTGAGCAGATATTGCTTCATGCCTCCCACCGACTGGTCTATCGACATATTGTTATCGTTGAGAATGATAAGCATGTCGTTGGGCGACGAACTGACGTTGTTGAGACCTTCAAAGGCGAGGCCGCCGCTAAGTGCTCCGTCTCCTATAACAGCCACCACATGTCTGTTGGTATTTCCAGTTTTCTTTGCTGCAACAGCCATACCGAGTGCTGCCGAAATAGAGTTGCTCGCGTGACCACACGCAAAGGTATCGTATGGACTTTCCTCTGGCGACGGGAAGGGTTTGATGCCTCCGAGTTTTCTATTGGTACAGAACTTTTCGCGTCTGCCTGTCAGTATTTTATGGCCGTATGCCTGATGGCCTACATCCCATACGATGCGGTCTTCGGGAGTATTAAAGACATAATGCAGTGCTACCGTCAGCTCCACGACTCCGAGGCTTGATGCCAGATGTCCGGGGTTGACAGATAGTTCTTTAACGATATCGTTGCGCAGTTCTTTACAGAGTAATGGAAGTTGTTCAACTTTCAGTTTGCGCAAGTCATCTGGATAAGTGATATGATTCAGTAAATCCACTTTTTCATTCTATTTGCCTACAAAGGTACGATTAAGTGAGAGAAAAACCAAATAAATTTGAGTTTTTCCGAGCGGGAGTATCTTCGCAACACGGTTGCCAAGGTAGTGCAAACCGAGAATTATCATTACTCTTAAAGAGATTTCCATAATATATAATATGTTCGCGCGCAATGCATACAGAAATTTGAGTTTTCAAAAAATTTCGACCACTCGAACACCATTACCGTATAACACGCAGTAGTTCTGAGCGTTAAATGGTGGTCGAAGCCCAAGAATTTCGATCACCCTTCGACCACATCGACCACACCTATTGCATCTATCATCAACCCGGACCAACTTAGCGAGCCATGTATATCGATGTATAAATGGGAGTTGTAAGTTTATCACCTTTTCTTCAAACCTTGATAATATTTTTATCAAACGTTGGATAATACTTTTATCAAACGTTGGATAATACCTTTATCAAACGTTGGATAATACTTTTATCAAACGTTGGATAATACTTTTATCAAACGTTGAAAATACCTTTGTCAAACGTTAGGTAATACTTTTGTTAAACGTTGGGCAATACTTTACCAAACGTTGGACAATACTTTTGCTAACTATTGAACAACACCTTGTCAAAACGTTATTACCCAAAAAGTTCAATCAGTTTTATTTCAGAGCGACATCCTTCATTATAGATGGGCATATATGAGGCGGATACGCTTACCACATTCTGTGGTCAATGGTGGTCGAATATTTTTGGAAACTGATTTTTTTGCGTTTTTATATCTGTCACAGGAGAAAACAAAAAAAATATTAGCTCGCGTGTCACAAAACTCGCCCATCATACGTTATACAGATGAGTCACGGAAAGAAATAACATGGATCTCGAAGAGTTCAACAAGCGCATCGTTGTGCTGCGACCAACACTGATGGAAGCTGCTAAACACATGAATGGGAATGACGCCTCAGCCGAAGATTTGGTACAGGAGGTCATGCTCAAACTGTGGAGCATGCGCCAGCAACTCGACAGGCACCCTAACCCGAAGGCACTGGCACTGAGCATGATACGCCATAAAACCATCGACGAGCAACGCCACAAGCAATTGGAATACGGGCGACCAACGGCAGAACCATCCTCAGAAGAAACCACCCGACATGTGGAACGACAAGACGAACTGCGACTCATAGGCGAAATCATCAATCGGTTGCCTGCCCTACAAGCTCAAGTGCTACGACTGAAAGACATCGAGGGCTACGAGACCGAAGAGATTGCCTCCATCACGGGAGCATCACCAGAAAACATCCGCCAGTGTCTGTCAAGGGCACGAAAGACTATCAGACAGGAATTTATTAAAATGACAATAAGATGATGATCGACAGAAACAAAGTGAAGGTATTGATAGACCGATACATGAACGGCGAGACTACTGCTGACGAAGAGCGACAACTGCGCCGCTTCTTCCGCACAGCACAATCTTTGCCCGACGAATGGCTACCGCTGCGGGCCCTCTTTGCCTACGTCGATAGCGAAGCGGAAAAGAGTTGTCTGCCTGCCGAAACACAGGTAAAACACAAAACCATCAGCCTCCACCACATCAGGAAATGGTGGTTGGCAGGAGCTGTGGCAGCATCGCTACTACTGGCTACTGGACTGTTTTGGCCCGATGAAAAAGAAGATCGCAACTTTGCCGTGATTGACGGACAGCGCACCACCAATCAGCACATCGTGGAACAAGAGGCTGAACAGGCACTGCAACTGGTAGCTATCACCGACGAGGAAGCCTTTGGCGCACTCGATGAAATCAACTGACAACGTAAAAATGATACGAGATATGATAAAACGGTTATTATTCACAGTATTATGGACCACCATATCAATGCTTACCGTCCACGCACAGACCGGACTCGAAATAGACAGGGCTTTCACCCGATACGGTCATGAGAAAGGATGCAAAATGGTGGAAATGTACGATGCTCGACTTCGGGGTTATCAACTCCACGTCTATAAGAGTCTGACCTATAAGACACAGGGGAAGGCCATCGACGCACTGCTGAAAACAGACCGAAAAAGGGCGAAGAAAATACGTGAAGTGGTAGAAGACGGACACATCACAGGCGGATACTACATGATGCCCACACTTCCGTCGGGCATGGAGCGCTACATTCTCTTCAGCAACGCTGCCGGTGGACGGGGTGCCCTCATCTATATTGAGGGAAATATCAAGCCCGACGACATCATGAAACTCTGTTACACACGATAAAACGAATCATAAAAGAAACACAAAATATGGAAAAAACAACATTTCTCGCTGCACTGCTCACCATCATAGGAGCAGGCTGCACAATGGCAGAAACTGCGCAGGACACCACCTTTGTAGTCAACGACAAACAAATTGTGGTCAACGAAAAAGACGGAGCGACAACCGTGGGCGTTTATAACAACAACGGCAACGAACTGAAGAAAATCAGTGAAACAACCTACGTCGATGGACAGGAAGTGAGTCAGATCTACGTTTCGTCTCCCTTCCTCCGCTCATCATGGGAACGATCCAAACGTAAGAAATTCGAAGCACACAATGCCAACTTCTATTGCGGTTACCGCTATCTGACAAGCGATGCCTTTTCATTCTCTGCAGACCAATCGCTCTACACAAAAAACTCCAACTCCTACGAAATTGGCATTGGCGCCCTCAACGTAGCCATCCCCTTCAACCGTCAGAACAATATCGGACTGGCAATAGGCATGCAGGTGGGATACACACGCCACGCTTTCGACAGCGGACATGCGCTATTCATGGAGGATAATGTGGCAACCGTCAAACCTGTTGAAGCGGAAGAACGCATCCGCAAGAGTTATATGAGTTACTGGTCGATGCGCATCCCCGTCATGTTGGAATACCAGCAATATCTTGGTCGTCGCGATGCTTTCATCGGTGCTGGTTTCTCGTTTGAGTTTCGCGACAAAGAGCATGCACGCTACAAAACCAAGCACGACACCTTCAACTCCGCACGCGATCTGAGCATCCATACAGCAGGAGTCAATTTTGAAGCCTACATGGGATGTGGTGATTTCATGTTTCGCTTCACCACAGGACTCACACCATTATTCAAGGGAGGACAAGGCCCGAAGGCCCACACCTCCAGTATCGGCATCGGTTTCTGCCTATAATCTCTCACCATCCACTCTCAATAATTATTGCCGGAAAGTACAATCCACTTTCCGGCAATTTTATAATATTCTTCGTCTTACTTCATCTTCCATTGTCCTTTCACCTCAACCATGGGGATGGTGATTTCCTCTTTGGTGGAATCGGCAAAATGGAGAAGGAGGAAGGCATGTGTGAAATGGAGGGTGGTGTCGCGTTGCGCACGAACGGCAGTCACTTGATGGAGTCCGCCGTGGTTTTCTTTTTGTTCCTCCATGTAGTTGCGATAAACCAGAATCATTTGGCTGCGGTAGTTCTGCGGCATAGAGTCGGCAGTGGCTTTACCGTTGAGAAAAGCCTCGTAGTTACCCGCAAGGAGTTCGTCGTAGTAACCTTTGGCAGCCTGCAGGGCAAGGTCATCGGGATTAGGTTCCTCGTGGCAAGCGGTAAGTGGCCACAAGCAGAGAAGGCAAAGCACGGAGAGGTGCTTCGCCTTCAGGTGGGTTATCATCGTGATGATGTGTTTCATTGTTTCTGCGGTGTTATTTCTGACGCACAAAGACGTTGATGGGTGTTCCCGTAAGCGTCCAGTTGTCGCGCAATTTATTTTCCAGGAAGCGCTTATAGGGCTCTTTCACATACTGTGGCAGGTTGGCGTAGAACACGAAGGTTGGAATCTGCGTATTGGGCACCTGCGACACATATTTAATCTTGATGTATTTACCTTTGATAGAGGGTGGCGGAGTCGCCTCGATGAGTGGCAACATCACCTCGTTGAGTTTCGATGTTCCTATCTTGATGGTGCGGTTCAGATACACCTGCTTGGCAGTTTCCAACACTTTGAAGATGCGCTGTTTGGTCAGGGCTGAAGCAAACACGATGGGGAAATCGGTAAAAGGTGCCATGCGTTGGCGGATGGCATTCTCAAAGGTCTTCACCGCTATCTGCGACTTATCTTCCACCAAGTCCCATTTGTTGACCACTACTACAAGCGACTTATTATTCTTCTGTATCAATTGGAAGATGTTCATATCCTGAGCCTCAATGCCTCGTGTGGCGTCAATCATCAAGATGCAGACGTCGCTGTTCTCAATGGCACGGATGGAACGCATCACACTATAGAACTCCAGGTCTTCCGACACCTTATTCTTACGGCGAATACCGGCAGTATCCACCAGATAGAAGTCGAATCCGAATTTATCGTATTTCGTATAGATAGAGTCGCGCGTTGTTCCGGCAATATCTGTCACGATATTGCGGTCTTCACCGATAAAGGCGTTGATGATGCTCGATTTACCGGCATTAGGTCTGCCCACCACGGCGAAGCGTGGCGTTCCGTCTGCCACGTCGTCAATCTCATCGGTAGAGAGTTTCGACACCACGAGGTCGAGCAGGTCGCCTGTTCCCGAACCCGTTGCTGCACTCACGCAGTAGGGGTCGCCCAGTCCGAGTCTGTAAAACTCATACTGGTCGTAGAGGTGTTTACCGTCGTCTGCCTTGTTTGCTACGAGCACAACGGGCAGTTTCGAACGTCTCAGAATATTTGCCACATCCACGTCGAGGTCGGTAAGTCCGTTTTGGATATCTACGAGGAAGAGCACGAGGTCAGCCTCTTCGGTAGCCACCAGCACCTGTTTGCGGATTTCTTCCTCAAAGATGTCGTCGCTGTTGACAACCCATCCTCCTGTATCTACTACGGAGAATTCGCGTCCGTTCCATTCACATTTGCCATACTGTCGGTCGCGTGTGGTACCTGCCTCATCGCTGACGATAGCGTGGCGGGTATTGGTCAGACGGTTGAAAAGTGTGGATTTGCCCACATTAGGGCGTCCAACGATAGCTACTAAATTTGCCATATCTGTTTTTGCTCTTGTTGTTTCTGTTTTTTGTTGTACATGGGCCTTGTGAAGGCCTCTTGCTGATAGGGTAAGAGGGGGTATCGACTGTCTTTGCCGAATTCTTTTTTATTCCGGATTATAACCAAACGAGTCGAGTTCGCGTTGCGATGATCGCCAGTCTTTATCCACCTTGACGAAGGTTTCAAGGAAGATGGGTTTGCCGAAGAATTTCTCTAATGCCTTGCGAGCCTCGGTATTCACTTTCTTCAGCGCCACACCCTGGTGGCCGATGATGATGCCCTTCTGGCTGTCGCGCTCCACATAGATCACAGCATTGATATGGATATTCCGGTCTGTCTCCTTGAAGCGTTCCACGCGAACCTCCACTGCATAGGGTATCTCCTTATCGTAGTAGAGCAGGATTTTCTCGCGGATGATCTCCGACACGAAGAAGCGAGCGGGTTTATCGGTCAACTGCTCTTTGTCGAAGTAGGGCGGTGAGTCGGGCAACAGTTCTTTGATGCGTTTCAGGAGCATATCCACTCCAAACTTGTTTTTCGCGGAGATGGGCAGGATTTCTGCGTTAGGCAGCAGCGTGTGCCATTTCTCCACGATGTCTCCCAGCGTCTTCTGGTCGCTCTCGTCAATCTTGTTGATGAGTAGCAGCACAGGGATTTTCATCTTCTGCACCTTCTCCAGAAAATCCATGTTCTTCTCTGGGTTCTCCACCACATCGGTCACATAGAGCAGCACGTCAGCATCCTGCAATGCCGATTCCGAGAAGGCGAGCATCGACTCCTGCAGTTTGTAGTTGGGTTTCAACACTCCTGGTGTATCGCTAAACACGATCTGCATATCGTCTGTATTGACAATACCCATGATTCTGTGGCGAGTGGTCTGTGCCTTAAAGGTAGCGATGCTGATGCGTTCACCCACGAGTTGGTTCATGAGCGTCGATTTTCCCACGTTGGGGTTGCCTACTATGTTTACGAATCCTGCCTTGTGCATCTGTTGTAGTTTCTTTGTGGATGGATGGTGCGGACCGCAGATGGGTCCATTTCAGTTTATGAAGAAACCGACGGGAGCCATTGAGCCCTTAGGTTCAATAGCCCCCGTCAGGGTCTTGACGTGTATTATTTCGCGCCGTCGTAAGCCCACTTGTAGTAGCTTGCTCCGTGAACGAATCCTGCACCGAAGGCAGTGAAGATCATGTTGTCTCCCTTCTTCAGTTTGGCTTCGTTTTCCCAGAGTGCCAAGGGGATAGTGGCGGCAGAAGTATTGCCGTAGTGTTCTATGTTGACCATCACCTGATCCATAGGAAGCTCGAGGCGTTTGGCAACAGCTTCGATGATGCGCATATTTGCCTGATGAGGAACCACCCACTGGATATTGTCCTTGTTCAGTCCGTTGCGCTCTGCCACGAGGGCACAGTCATCGCTCATATTGGTCACAGCATAGCGGAACACGGTGCGTCCCTCCTGATAGAGGTAGTGCAACCGGTGATCGATGGTGAAATAGCTTGGAGGACAAACTGAACCGCCGGCTTTCAGGTGCAGGAACGGAAGTCCCTTACCGTCAGCACGGAAGTAGGAGTCCATCACACCGATATTCTCTTCCTCGGTGCCTTCTACCAGCACAGCGGCAGCACCGTCTCCGAAGAGCGGGCAGGTAGCGCGGTCCTTGTAGTCAACCACCGACGACATCTTGTCGGCTCCAATCACGATAATTTTCTTATAGCGTCCACATTGGATCATAGACGCTGCCACGTCGAGCGTATAAAGAAATCCGCAGCATGCAGCCCAGAAGTCGAATGCGAAAGCATTCTTCAGGCCAAGCTTACCAAGCACAATGCTGGCTGTTGACGGGAATTTATAATCGGCCGTCGATGTGGTTACAATCACGGCGTCAATGGTATCGGGATCTACGCCGGTCTTCTGCATCAGCTGCTTGGCTGCTTTACGTGCCATGTAGCTGGTGCCCAGACCTTCCTCCGTAAGGATGCGGCGCTCCTTGATGCCAACGCGTGTCATAATCCACTCGTCATTGGTGTCAACCATGCGCGACAACTCCTCATTGTTGAGCACGTAGTCGGGCACATATCCGCCAATACCAGTGATTATTGCGTTGATTTTTCCCATCTTTCTTACTCAGCGCCTTCGTCCATTACGATAGCAATCTTACCACGGTAGTATCCGCAAGTGGGGCATACGGTGTGGTAGATGTGATAAGCGCCACAGTTAGGGCATACTGCCAATGTGGGAGCTACTGCCTTGTCATGGGTACGACGTTTGAGAGTACGGGTCTTTGACTGTCTTCTTTTAGGATGTGCCATAATGCTTTAATCTTTTTTCATTTGTTATTCTTCTAATTTCAGTTTCGCCAGTGCGGCCCAGCGAGGGTCTGCTTCCTTTGCCTCCTCTTTGCCGCTTCGGACAGCACCGCTCAGCTCAGCGAGCTTCTGCGTCATCGCACTATTGCATTTTCCAGGTGCATGAACGTGCTTGATGGGTATGGCAAGTGCCACAAACTCATAGATGAGCCATGACGTGTCGAGTATTCCTTCGTTCTCGTCCACTATCACAACCTCATCATCGTCGGTATTGGTCTCCGCACCCAGTTTCGCAATCAGCATATTGTCGGTCACGATGGGTTGACTCATGTCATCAAGACACAAGTCACAAGGTACGGTGACTGTGCCCTCGGTATGAAACTGGAGTTCGAAAAAGCCGGTTGCCTTGCGTATAGACACCGACACATGCAATGCTCCGCCCTTCACTTCCGAGGCGTTGAGAGCCTTGAAAAATGCATCGTCAAGGGTGTACTCCCGATGCATTTCATCGGTTTTCATTGCCTTCAGATCTATTTTGAAAGTCTCTAAACTACACATAATCGCACTATTACGGACTGCAAAGGTACAAATTATTTATGAATTATAGAGTAGTTCACTCTTTTTTTTCACTTTTTAACGTCATTTCTTCATCATTTCCATACATTTCCCCCTGTTTTCCACTGTAACTTTGACTTTAACCTTGAACTTAACCGTATCAATAGCGCTTCAGCAGTCACCGCAGTTTTTTACGCATTTCCACAAAATTCCTTATCTCCCCAAGTAAACACGAAACCAAGGAATCACGTAGTTAACATCCTAGGGCACGACGATGGTTAAGGGTAAAAAAAGAGCCACGCCTACACAATATTATATATACACGTGCGTTATATTAAAGATGACATGGATTAACCGACAACAGCAATTCAAAACTGCCCTTGTCGCTGCCGCACTACTGGTGGCAGTGACCTCACTACTGGTGTCCAAATGGCTGGCAAACGACCTCGCAGCAGAAGAATACAAGCGCATGGAGCTATGGTCGGATGCACTCCACACCCTCAACAATGCAGACCAGAACACCGATCTCTCCCTGGTGCTCCATGTCATCGAAGACAATAACAATATCCCTGTCATCGTCATCGACCAAGACGGCAACGTCACCGACCACCGTAACATCAGCATCCAAGCCACCGACCGTGCAGACACCATCGCGCAACTCACCCGACGCGCACAACAGATGAAAGCTGCAGGTCGTTACGTCAAGATTGACGGCAACAAGCCAGGAGGTTTCCAACTCGTCTGTTACGACGACTCTACCATGATACGCCGCATCACCGTATGGCCACTCATCCAACTCGGTATTGTGGGAGGCATTGTCATCATCGCCATCCTCGCCCTCGTCTCCTTCAAGCGCACCGAACAAAACAAGCTATGGGTGGGACTCTCCAAGGAGACCGCCCATCAGTTGGGCACCCCCATCTCCAGCATCATGGCATGGGTAGAGATCCTCAAGGAGGAATACCCCACCGACCCTTATGTGGGGGAGATAGAGAAAGACGTCTCCCGTCTCAACACCATCGCCGACCGATTCTCCAAGATTGGTGCCGTTCCTGAGCTGCTGCCCACCGACATCTGTCGTCTCCTCACCGACGTCACCACCTATATCCGCAAGCGCACCTCATCGCATGTGTCATTTCAGGTCAGTCTCCCCTCCCATCCCGTCATAGTCCCCCTCTGCCCTTCCCTTTTCGAGTGGGTGACAGAGAACCTATGTAAGAATGCCATCGATGCCATGCAGGGGGAAGGCTCCCTATCCCTCGTCCTCACCGACCGTCCCACATCCATCATCCTCGACGTGACCGACACCGGTTGCGGAATGTCCAAATCCATCGCCAAGCAGATATTCTCCCCTGGATTCACCACCAAGAAACGCGGTTGGGGACTCGGCCTCTCCCTCTCCAAGCGCATCATCGAGAAATACCATGCCGGTCGCCTCTTCGTCAAAGCCACCGAACCTCATCACGGCACCACCTTCCGCATCATCGTCAAGAAGTAATCCACGGAACACACGGAGTGTTTAGTTTATGGGTTATGGGTTAGAGATTTTTTAAAGATTTTATTTCTGCATAAATTCCGTCTAAATTCCAATGATAGATTTCTGGCCAAGGCCATATTTTTATTAAAGATTTCCTCCAAAGATTTACCTATGGTTTGTTTTGTCGTGACTCAGCATAGTGAAAGCGAACGTTTTCGTTAAGCCAGATGAGCAGAATAAAGCTCGCTTTAATTCTGCCATGGCGAGAAAAGGTGCCATGAAATGGAGCTCTCACTCTGTCTTCGCTACTCCAAAACATCTTGCCGTAGGCAACTAAAAAAATCCACAGAACACACGGACAACACGGAGAAAGATTTTTGTTTATTATTTTACTTAAAATTGGCAACATTGATCTGTCCCCGTGTCAATTGTCCCTATGTCATTTTTGAGGTATTGTCCATCTTTGTGGCATGACAGACACTGCTGTTGTTCCTGATATGCCTAATTTTGCGGATGATGCCTTGATTGTGGCCTTGCCAGCATTCATTCCGCTCTTTACGACAATGATTGCTCGTCCTTTGTATGTTGTCACATTGGCAGAAGTCTTAGGCTCAATATCTTTCAAATTTGCAGAGGCAGCAGCAAGGAGCGAGGCTTTACCATATACGCTTACAGTCAGTTGGATGTCTGCGTCTGACACGACATTTCCTTTGGCATCAGTCACCTCGAGCGTGACATAGGCAAGGTCTTGCCCGTTTGCGTGTATTTGTTTGCGATCTGGTGTGAGTCTAATGGCTGCAGGCATTCCGCTTGTGCGCAGTATGCTTTCCTTCACTTCGTTGCCATCTGCATCAAGCGACACAGCTTTAAGGGTGCCTGGCTGATATTGCAGCGGGATGACTGCCTTGTATTGTGAGGCCATGCTGACATTCCTTTCCGCCACGAGACTATCGTTGAGATACAGGCGCACCTTTGGTGCTTTGGTGTATATTTCGGCTTCGATGGTCTTGTTTTCCCATCCGCTCCAGTTCCACGACTCCCATGTGGGCCATACAGACCACAGCGTTTCTGTGACATGTCCGTTGCGGTAGTTGTCGGGCTCTTTCACAGCAAGGTAAATGTCTGGAGAGCCATCCTTAGCGTTCCACAGCATGTCGCGGTAGTGCGATATAGGCTTGCGCCAGCCAGTGATGTCGACATCGCCGCAATATGCCCCGTGGTAAGGAAAGTGCTTGGCTTGGTAGTGCTCGCCCCGTTGTTCCCCTTCGTAGTGGAACTGCCCGATGGCCGACTCGCCGAGATAGTCGAGTCCTGTCCATACCATGTCGCCAATGATGTATGGACGCTCAAAGGTGTGTTTCCAATTGGCGAACGCATCGCGCGGATAACTCTCTGTCTGCCACATCACACGTTCGGGGCATCGCAGGTGGTCGCTTTCTGCCTTGTGCATCATGTAATTGTAGCCCACTATGTCGAGCACTGCCGCATGCGGGTCGAATATCTCCCAGTCGCTATCCCATGAGCATAGTGCCTCTGTGACAGGACGTGTTGGATCGAGAGATGTCACAACATCCTTGAAAGTTTGCGCTGTGTGTATGACACGTATGTCCTTTCGTTCGATGACTTCATTTCCGATACTGTATGATATGACACATGGGTGATTGCGGTCGCGCAGCACCATGGCGGTAAGATCCTCCCTGTAACATGAGTCGATAACGAGGTGGTAGTCGTACTTGGTCTTTTCAGACCTCCATCCGTCGAACGCCTCATCGATGACCATCATGCCGATGCTGTCGCAAGCATCGAGCATAGCTCGTGTCTGAGGGTTGTGCGATGTTCGTATGAGGTTGAATCCAGCCTCTTTCATCAGCCTGACCTTACGTATTTCTGCCGCATCGTATGCCATGGCTCCGATGACTCCATCGTCATGGTGCACGCAGGCTCCATTGATGAGCGTTGGCTGCCCGTTGAGCAAGAATCCTCTTTTTGCATCATAACTGAAAGCTCGCACTCCATGCCTTATGGTTAGCTGTCCAACTTTTATGTCGTAAAGTTTAGGATGCTGCGGTGACCATAGCTCCACATCTTTGAGCACTCGTTTTTCTGTTTGTCGTCCCTCATATGCTATGCTCACGGTAGCTGAATCAGCATGGGTGCCATCTCCTGACATGCCATAGATGCTGTCTGTGCGCACGAACAGCTTTTCAGGATTGTCTATCTTGTTTTGATCGTATTTTTCGAGCCACACATGGCGATATATGCCCGAACCGCTGTACCATCTGCAGTTAGGTTGATGCGAGTTGTCCACTCGCACAGCAATGGTGTTGGTGCTTTTTTTGACAAAAGGTGTGATGTTGACTTTGAATGGCGTATATCCATAAGCATGACCGCCTGCATGCTCACCGTTGACATACACCTGGCAATTCTGATACACGCCTTCGAAATGAAGCCATATTGTCTCGCCTTTGTCTGTTTTCAGTTCTGATTCCTTCACCTGCTTGCGATACCATCCGATGCCTCCGGGGAAGTATCCTCCGTCATTGCCTGATGGTGCGTCTTTTGCGGGCGCATGGAATATGTCCCAGTCGTGCGGCAAGTTTATTCGTTTCCATTTGGAATCGTCCAACTGTACGTCTTGCGCATTCTTTACGTCTTGTTCGATGAATCGCCAGTTGAAATCAAAATTGTCTTTTTTACTTTGCCCACATGCTGCAGATGACATGCAAAGGAAAAGAATTGTTGATAATAAGGATAGCTTCATTTTTTTAGTCAATTATTTATTAATATAACCTAATTTCCGTAATACTATAATTTAATGTTTTTATAAGCCCCTAGGCAACAAAAGTTCTTAGTGTAGCTAAGCGGCAAAGCCGGTTACTTGCTTTGACAAGCAGAAGTGTCGATTCGCTCAGGATTTTGCAATGTCAGAAATTATATCTATTTAGTATTGGATTTAGAAATAAATAAGACTCTGACACTGCAAAAGTATAAAAATATTCTGAGATACTCACAGCTTTTAGAGTTTTTTTTTCGATTATGAAGCAATTTGATGCTCTTTCAGCTCAAACCATAGATTCCAGCTTCGTAATGACAAGGAACGCATCTTCGTCAAAGCCACCGAACCCCATCACGGCACCACCTTCCGCATCATCGTCAAGAAGTGTTCGACGGAGCACACGGATGACACAGAATAGATTTTCGTTAAAGATTATTTTAAGATTTTCGTGATTTCAGTGCGACATTAAAAAATCCGTGTTCTCCGTGTGATCCGTGGATAAAAGATTTCCGTGATTTCTGTGATTTCGACATCATCCAGACATGATATGATGCCTTCATCAAAGAGGAGTTGGACAAAAGAGGGCTTCCGTGAAATAATGGATTGAATTGATGCCAAAATCCATCGTTCTGTAAATATATCGAACTTGCATTATGCTTCATTTGTAAAGTTACAATACCCACATTGCACAAAATGATAATATTGAGGGTTCTTGTAAGGCTTTACATGATTTTTATGGTTTGACCTGTGGTTGAGCCTATAAAGATGGGCTGTTGGGCTTATGGTAGGGTGTTTTGGGGTGGACTCTGGATTCTCTCCGTCGGTTATTTGGGGACAACAAGGCGTTATAAACCCGTGGAGGGGGTTTAGGCATGGTTGGAGCATAGGATCCGTCGGGATAGACGAAATGGCTTTATTCGCCGAGAAAATGCTCAGTGCGGGAAAGGAAGTGCAGGATTCCACCTCGGCAGGTTTGAAACAAAAGGCATTTTTCTGGTTTGTGGTTGCTGAAGGGTACTTTGTCAGCCATAAGCCAGCCATGACGGTGGCTACTCGTTGAGTTTTCGATAGTTTCTCGACCGACATTCGTTGCTCTTTCGTTCGTTTTTCGCTTGTTCCTCGTTCGGTTCTCGATCGGTCTTCGATAGACTAACGAATAACGAACGAGAGACGAACGAGAGACGAACGAGGACCTAACGAGAAGTTAACGGGAACCGAACGAGAAGCGATCGGGAAACCGTGGTCTTTCTGTCGGGACCAGATGGCGTGTTGAATTACTTGTTTTGTAAACATAAGCAGCTTTTTAGTTGTTAAATTATTTATTTGATTTTTTGGTTTAAAGGTTTCTTTCTTGTTTTGGAAATCATCCTCGGCTTGAAATACAAAGATACAACACGACACCCCCGAAATGCAAGAGTTTTGGCAGCTATAATTTAATATTTAATATTATTTAACTTTACTATAGATATTTTTATCTTCGACTTCGCATAGTTTTTTTTTATAATTCTCTCCTGACAATATAAGCCAAGCGCATATCACAGCAAATAAATCAAAGACGAAAATGCACTCGAACACCTTCCTCAGAGCGTTTCTTTAACTTTAATCTTTTCCGTGTTCTCCGTGTGTTCCGTGGATAATAAATTTCTGAGATTTGCCTTTGGCTTATTCTGACGCGACTCAACAGAGTAAAACCGAACTTTCACTCTGTCTTCGCTGCTCCAGAATATCTGTGTGATATTAAAAAGGGAGGGAACTTGCAAATAAAAATCCGTGTCATCCATGTAATCCGTGTGACATTTTCGGAGCACCAACGCAAAAATATGGTTTATGGAAACTGTTATACTGTTATATTGTAACGCTTGGATGATTTTTTGCTTTTCCCAAACTGTCAACTGTCAACTGTAACGCTTAAGATTGCAATTCCAATCATACAATTCATTTCCACATCATTGGTATTCTCCCTTTCTGTTCCTTGTACCTCCAATCATTGTCCGCCAATTTTGGGACTTAGTGCGGAGTTAGTTATGACTTACTTATGAGGCAACCATGAAACAGGGGGGATGAAACAGGGGAACAGATACTGTTTCACTTGTTTTCATATTCCGGAGCATACCCGTTCAGCTTTCCGGAGTTGCAGTCAGCAGCCATGTCATGAATACAGATCAATGTCATTCCAAAACTATCCGTAGTCAATATCATCATTCCCAAGCGTTACAGTTGACAGTTGACAGTTTCCTAAAACGATTTTTTTTCGTTACAAGCGTGACAATATAACAATATAACATTTTTTGAAAAGCAAAAACGAAGGAACTGAGTGAGACTGGCCCCTTGTTTTTATGCATAATACGCAATAAAAAAGAATTACGTATGCTTCTTTTTAGATATTATTGCACGTTTTACAAGATATTTTCATAATTTTGCAACTATCTATCATTAATAAAGTGTCCATATGGACGGCAAGATAAATAGAATAAATAAAGGTCATGTTGGTTGATAATGGAAAAAACAACCGCTGGTTAGCCATGCAATAACAAGATGAAAAATCAACAGAATATGACAATAGAAGAAATACTGGCTCGCAAAGAATGTCAGACATTCGATTGCAAGAGCATACAGATTGACCCCAAAGCGTTAGCGATACCCATTGTGGCTATGGCTAATGCCGATGGTGGTATGCTTGCCATTGGTGTTTCCGACAAGACTCGCAGAATAGAGGGGATTGATGGAAACGAAGAGCGACTGAATGAGTTGCTTCGCGCTCCTTTCGATTTCTGCAATCCGTCTGTAAGGGTCAGGTGTGAATATTTGCCATGTACAGACTATGAAGGTCGAAAGAACCGCATCCTGCTTATGCACATTCCTGCAAGCGTTCAACTTCATACCAACCAAGCAGACGAATGTTTCATGCGTGTAGGCGACAAAAGCAAAAAACTCAATTTTGATGAGCGTATGCAGCTTCTCTACGACAAAGGCGAACGCTACTACGAGGACAAAGATGTTTATGACGCCACTACCGATGATATTGACATGAATCTTGTGAGTGACTATATGAATGTCATAGGCTATGGAAAGTCTGCCATGGAGTATCTGAGAGAGAACAACGATTTTGTTACTGAGAAAGATGGTCAGCAGAAGGTTAGTACCGCTTGTATTCTCCTTTTCGGAAAGAATCCTCAGCGTTTCTTTCCACGTGCCCGCACTCGCTTCATCCGCTATGAGGGTACAGAGGAAAAGGTTGGTACTGAGATGAATGTTGTCAAGGACGTGACATTCGAAGGAACCATACTTCAGCAGGTTAGAAGAACCATTGACTATCTGGAAACGCAGGTTCGTGAGCACTCATTCCTTGGAGAAGACGGTCGGTTTATTACAAACCGCAACTACCCAAAATATGCTATACAAGAAATGGTAGTGAATAGTTGCTGCCACAGAGCATACAACATCAAGGGAACAGAGATTCAGATTAAGATGTTCGACGACCGTATAGTCTTTGAGACTCCAGGAGATTTGCCAGGATTGGTGCGTCCAGACAACATTCGCCACACTCATTTCTCACGAAATCCCAAGATAGCCCAATACCTCAAGGCATATAAGTATGTCAAGGAATTTGGCGAAGGTATCGACCGTATCTGCAATGAGCTGGAAACAAAAGGCTGCGCAATCCCATCGTTCCATATTGATGCGTTCATTCTGAAGGCAACATTGATGGCTGAGTGGACAAGTGAAAAAGAGTTTGACCGCCCAAGTACCGCCCAAGTACCGCCCAAGTACCGCCCAAGTACCGCCCAAGTAGAAAAGTTAGTGACAGTAATGAACGATGATTACATTGATGTTTCTGAGATGATGAAACTATGTGGAATTGTCAGACGTAAAACAATGCATGATAGTTATATAGCCCCTGCTCTAACAGATGGCAGTATTGAACGAAAATATCCAGAACAGCCAAATCATCCAAAACAGATGTACCGTCTAACGGAGAAGGCAAAGATATGGAAGAAATTAGATGTTTTTTGACTTAAAATTACAATTATGTTGAATAATCGCACTTGGCTTGCCTTTGCCAACAGAAAAAGGTGCAGACATACAGATGCAATCCATTATCTTGGATTCATCAATTGGAGAATGGGAAGAGTACGTTTTTCTATTGGAGATATAGTGTATCTTTTTATGTCAGATGAGCGCTGTGTACGATTCAAGATGGTGGTAACTGCTGAGAACTGCAAACGTGAAGACCAATCGTTTTGGGTCGTTACACCACCCAATGAAATTACTTATAAACTTGAACTACTTGAAGAATATGAAGGCACAATGCTTTCTGAAAAAGAGCTATGTAAATATGGCTTAAAAGGAGGTAGGTCTCTTGAAGTTCCTAATTGCAACAATAAAGAGCTTATTGGTTACATCATATCAATTTTCTAACTATGAAAGGCGACGCACAACCACTGATAAAATTCTTTGAGGGATCTGACAAGCGATTCATCATTCCTCTGTATCAGCGCAACTACGACTGGAAGGAGGAAAACTGTGAGCAGTTGTTTCAAGATTTAATGAAGCTCCATAATAGTAACCGCAGGAGTCACTTCTTTGGTAGTATCGTATCAAGCATTCAGTCGGGAACTGAAGACAGATTCATCATTGATGGTCAGCAGCGAATCACAACCGTTTCGTTGCTGCTTATAGCTATGGTCAATGCCAAGAAAGAAGGACTAATAGAGGCTACTGATGCAAAGCTTGTTGAGAAAATCTTCAAGCGTTATCTTGTGGATGAATATCAGGAGGATGAACGTAAGGTGAAACTTAAGCCCATCAAGAAAGATATGCAGGCATTTGATGCGTTGCTATATAAGCAAAAAGACCAATATATCAAGGAATCAAACGTGACTCGCAATTACGACTTCTTCTATAACAAGATAACTAGTATTGGTCTAACCCTCGACGAGCTCTTTGAGACCATAAAGAAACTTGAAGTTATCAACATACGTCTTGACGAAGATGATGACCCACAGTTGATTTTTGAAAGTCTGAACTCTACAGGTCTTGATCTGAGCGAAGCAGATAAGATACGCAACTATCTCTTGATGTCACTCGCACCTGCAGAACAGGACGATCTTTATACTCGGTTCTGGAATCCAATAGAAGAATTTACCAAGTACGACCCATCCTCTTTTGTACGTGATTATCTTACTATGAAGCAGGGTAAGATTGGTCGTATTGATAAAATCTACTTTATATTCAAAGAGTATGCAGAGACTGCAGACATTGATAGGGCAACACTCTTGGAAGACATGCATCACTATGCTAAGATTTACAGCCAAGTTGACAATGCAGAAGTAGGTACAGCCAAGCTAAATAGAAAGTTGAATCAGCTTCGGACGTTGGATTCTACTATTGCTTATCCTTTCTTTATGGCATTCTTCGACTATGCAACTAAAGTAGGATTAGCAGAAACAGAAATCTACCAAGTTCTTGATGTCATAGAAGCCTACTGGGCACGCAGAATCATTTGCAATCTTCCATCGAATGCTTTGAATAAAGTTTTTGCCACACTTCACCGGGATGTGTTGAATCACGTCAACAGATCGAGTGACGAGACTACACCTTCATATATTGACGTACTGAAATACGTACTGCTAAAGAAGGGGCACTCTTCGGTGTTTCCATCAGACGAGGAGGTGAAGGGCGATTTCAAGACACGCCAAGTATATAAGATGCCAGTCAATGCTCGTATGTTTATACTTGAGCGCATGGAGAACCAAGACAATAATGAACGCCATGATGTGGTGAAGGAACTGACCGAAAAGAATATCACGATAGAGCATATCATGCCACAAACCTTGTCAGACAAGTGGAAAACTGCGTTGGGTGATGATTGGGAAAGAATTCATGAGCAATATCTTCATACAATGGCAAACCTTACCCTCACTGGATATAACTCTCAATATAGCAATCTTACCTTTATAGAGAAAAGAGACATGGAGAAAGGTTTCAAAGACAGTGCGTTCCGATTGAACAACTCTGTGAAATCGTGCGAACAATGGACCGAAACGGAGCTGAAAGCACGTCAGAAAGAACTACAGAATGTGTTTATGCGACTTTGGCCTATGCCTACAACATCATTTGAGCCGTTGAACCGTGAGGCGGAATTTGCATCACTTGACGATGAGGATTATGAGTTCACCGGCAAGAAACTTCAGGCGTATATACTTCATGGGGTTAGATATACGGTCAATACATGGAAGGAAATGCTTATTCAAGTATGCGGACATATTCTGATAGAAAAGCGTTCAACCATAGAATGGCTTTGCGCAAATGAAAAGTGCGGTTTCTCAACTACACAAGATTACTGGAGACGCGAACTTGCACCAGGAAAGTATGTATGGACTGATAATAGCACAGCTACCAAAATAAACATACTTCGTGGAATGTTTGAAGAAAGCAACATCCCAGCATCAGAACTCGTCTTTGAATTCCGTTCAGAACAGGAAGGAGAGGAGGAGGAATGATAGCATAATTACCACGGAGACAGGTCAATATCATCCCAAACCGTTACAGTTTGTAACGGTTTCTAAAACGATTTTGTGTTTCAAATAACAAATAACAGTTAACAGTTTTCAAAACGATTTCGCGTTACAAGCGTGACAATATAACAGTATAACAGTTTTGAAAAGCAAAAAATACGCATGGTTTTTACTTTTGTCCTTACAGGACGTGGTTAGATGTGCTGCATCATGTCCGCAGGGCGGTGCCCTGGGATATGGAAGACATTGGGCTTTCAGCCCGTCGTTGATTGTTAGGAATTCCTCCGCTTTCTATGTTAAAATCCAAATATTTTGACCATTATTTTTAATTTATGCTGATATTTTATATTCTGGTGTGATCCGTGTGATCCGTGGATAAAAAATTTCTATGTGTCCTTTTCCGGAGCACCAACGTTTCCGTGTCATCCGAATGTCACGGGATCAGGTCATTGACATCATGACTTTCAATTCTTACAGCTTATAGTATTACAGTTTTTGAAAAGGAAAAATAGGTTTCGGATTCTTGAAACACGAGGACTGGTTCCTGTTTCTTGGACAACGCCAATTCATATCAAGCGTTACAGTTTGACAGTTGACAGTTTGTGGAAAGACACGGATGAACACGGATCTTTTTTAAGTCACACGGAAATCATGTAAAACAGGGGCAGATACTGTTTCAGGGTCCTGTTTCACTCTTCGCGGTATTGCCTTGGCTCTTCCTCCATGTCGTCCACCAATGGCATTAACATACGCACGATTTTATCATCTATAATATAATAAGGTGTAGAATCTTAATTTCTTCTGTTGTCATAATATATCTGTTATTTGGGCATAAAATTACAAAACAAATGGTAAATTTCAGCAAGCTAAGCGTACAAATATGTCGCAGTACCGAAATTTACTATCTGTTTGCCGATATTTATTTTGCTAATTTAATGATTATCAGTAACTTTGCATCAGATAAAGAAAACAATAACATTTTTTAAAAAATACGACTATGGCAAACAAATATTCAGGCACACAGACAGAAAAGAACCTCGCTGCTGCTTTTGCAGGCGAATCACAGGCTCGCAATAAATATACATATTTCGCATCACGTGCAAAAAAGGACGGATTTGAGCAGATAGCTTCTATCTTCCAGCAAACTGCCGACAACGAGAAGGAACATGCCAAGATGTGGTTTAAGGAGCTTAGTGGCATTGGCACTACAGCTGAGAATCTTGCAGCTGCTGCTGAAGGCGAGAACTATGAATGGACAGATATGTACGAAAACTTTGCCAAGACTGCCGAAGAGGAAGGCTTCAATAAATTGGCACAAAAGTTCCGCCTTGTAGCTGCTATTGAGAAGCGTCACGAAGAGCGTTATCGTGCACTACTGCGCAACGTAGAAGCTCAGGAAGTGTTCAAGAAGAGTGAGGTTAAGGTATGGGAATGCCGCAACTGCGGACATATTGTAGTAGGAACCGAAGCTCCAGAGATATGCCCTACATGCTCACATCCAAAGGCTTACTTTGAGGTACATGTAGATAATTTCTAAATATAAACCACTAAAAAAACAACGAACTATGAAGAAGTATGTTTGCGACGTATGCGGTTGGGTATACGACCCAGCTGTAGGAGTACCAGAGGCTGGAATACCAGCAGGTACACCATTTGAGGATCTTCCCGATGATTTCGAGTGTCCGCTTTGCTCAGTAGGAAAGGACGAGTTCTCTCCTATAGACGACTAAGTTAATAAAAACATATCTACAACCCATAATGCTTCAAACGTGTTATGGGTTGTTTTTCCGTATAATAAAAAATACATCTTACAATGCAGGACTTTGCAGCAATAGATTTCGAAACAGCCAACAACGAGCGCAGTTCGGTATGCTCTGTAGGCATAGTTATAGTTCGTGGTGGCAAGATAGTGGACAAGTTCTACTCACTGATAAAGCCTGAGCCTGATTATTACAACTATTGGTGTAGTAAGGTTCATGGCCTTTGTGCTTCTGATACCGACAATGCTCCTATATTCCCTGAAGTATGGAACCAGATAGAACCCAGGATAGCTGGCCTTCCGCTCATAGCCCACAACAAAGCCTTTGACGAAAGTTGCCTAAAAGCCGTATTTCGTGTCTATCAAATGGAATATCCCGATTACGAGTTCTACTGCACCTGCATGGCATCACGCCGAGTATGGCCAAAAGGACATCACAACCTCGATGTTATTGCTGCACGTTGCGGATACGATTTTACCAAGCACCATCATGCTTTGGCGGATGCAGAGGCATGCGCAGCAATTGCATTGCAAATACTATAACATTATTATCTGGCCGCAAGAACCAAGTATATTACCTTATGAACCATTAGATACCGCGGAGGACAGGTCAATGCCATCCCCACAAGCTATCCGTATCATCAGTTCCAAGCGTTACAGTATTACAGTTTTTGAAAACGATTTTTTTTTTGCGTTACAAGCGTTACGTTACAATATTACAGTTTTGAAAAACGATTTTTTGCGTCAAGAGTGAAACGGGAACCTGTTCTCCTGTTTTTACGGCAATGATAGCATCAAGAGAATAATATGTCGTTGTGTAGTTCTTGCCATCAGCGGCAGTTGTTTCCATTTTGGAAATAACTGAATCCGCAACAAGTTCACCCTCTTCAAAGATGTTCTTTAGGTGCTTGCTGATTGCCGGTACGCCAACGCCAAATAGTTGTGCCATAGTCTTTTGTGTACGCCAAAGCGTTTCATCAGACACTTCGTACTTGTAGCTCTGACACTATTGCATTGAGCAAGCTCTACTTTTTTGTAGTTGAACCGCAAGTTGCGAAGGATGCAACAAGCCCGACTAACGCAAATATGTTTATGAATTGTTTCATAAGAGGATATCCGATGCTTGACATCTTTCCCACATAGTATTATATTTCCATTTGTCATACAGGTAAGCAAAGACAAAGGATAGTACGGCAATAACTGCCAAAACTATTTTGCTACTTTTAATATTCATAATAATAATCCCAATCCTCAAATTGCGTATAATTTAATTCTTTTAGTCGTAGTCGGGAAGGCTTATCTAAATGCGTGCAGCAATAGAAAACTCCATCTCCTATATTCGTTACAGAGTTCGGAATGGTGACGCTTTGAAGAGATGTGCAATCACTAAAAGCGTAATCTCCTATGCTCGTTACAGAGTTTGGAATAGTGATGCTTTGAAGAGATTCGCAGCCACTAAAGGTTTTATCTCCTATGCTCGTTACAGAGTTCGGAATGGTGACGCTTTGAAGATAATCGCAGCCACTAAAGACTCCATCTCCTATGTAGGTTACTGAACTTGGAATGGTGACGCTTTGAAGAGATGTGCAATCACTAAAAGCGTAATCTCCTATGCTCGTTACAGAGTTTGGAATGGTGACGCTTTGCAGAGATTCGCAGCCACTAAAGGCTTCATCTCCTATGCTTGTTACAGAGTTTGGAATAGTGACGCTCTGCAGAGATTTGCACCATCTAAAAACTTCATTTTCTATGCTCGTTACAGAGTTTGGAATGGTGACGCTTTGAAGAGATTTGCACAAACAGAAAGCTCCATCTCCTATGCTTGTTACAGAGATCGGAATAGTGATGCTTTGAAGAGATTTGCAGACACTAAAGGCTTCATCTCCTATGCTCGTTACAGAGTTTGGAATGGTGATGCTTTGAAGAGATGTGCAGCCACCAAAGGCTTCATCTCCTATGCTCGTTACAGAGTTTGGAATAGTGACGCTTTGAAGAGATTCGCACGAGCTGAAAGCTCCATCTCCTATGCTTATTACAGAGTTCGGAATGGTGACGCTTTGCAGAGATTCGCACAAATAAAAAGCTTCATCTTCTATGCCTGTGACTGAGTTCGGAATGGTGACGCTTTGCAGAGATTCGCACAAATAAAAAGCATCACCTCCTATGCCTGTGACTGAGTTCGGAATGGTGACGCTTTGCAGAGATTCGCACTCACTAAAAGCACCATCGCAAATAACTTCTGTTCCTTCTCTTACAGCATATTCTTTCTCGCAGAATGATAAAGAAGCCTTTAATAGCTTTTTCCCATCGCGACTATACTTAACTCCATACCCATCTATAATAGCATACTTAAAATCCTCTTCCGTTGCTTCTGTAGAAAGAACTTCTTCAATTGGCTTTTCTACCTTATTCAATAAAAACAATCGAAATGACACGGCTGATAGTTCTTGCTGTGAGTGCGCCAAGAGGAACAAAGCATATAATTTCGAAAATTCCGCATCATTCAAAAGAGCACATAGTGATTTCATCATCAGACATTCACCGATGTCCTGGATATCAGATTCTGAAAACAGAAGTGAATCTGACTTAGCATTATTCTGCAACAAAGAGGTGTCTAAAGCTATTGCTTTCAGAGACATACCAATAAGCGCCAATGGAAAATCATCGATATGTTCATTGAAACAATCTTCTGTACGCAATGGATGGCGATAGTCAGGACTGCCCAATTCTCGCGCCTTTTGTCCTTGCATAGCGGGCACGTACATACCATCATAGTCAACCAGTACTAAGGCCCCATCTACAGTAACTAAGATATTATCAGGTTTAAGGTCTCCATGAGCAAATGGTTGTGACATCAGCCAGGCAGCCATTCTACAAAACTGATATGTGATAAGCTGCAAAGCATATTTATCGGATATGTGTTGATGAACATACTTATCAAGCGTAACTCCTTCTACCCAGTCCATGAGTAAAACAGGAAATTCAGTATCAGAAGAAACTGTAGAATCAACAAACAATTCTTTTTGGAAGTACTTGATGGAGCACAAATAGTTTGATGACACATATTCCAATTCATCTGTTATCTGCTGATATGCAATATTACGTCCCTCTTGCTATTTCAAAAAGCACTTCACTGCATATAGTTTCCCAGAGGATTCATCTTTCATCTTGAATACCACAGCAAAGTTACCGCTTGACATCACTATCTCACCAGCTTCATCATAAACAGGACGAAGGTTGGTGAGCTCATTAAAATTGTCTTCTGACTGCTTAATGGATTCAATATATTCTGAAATCAGAGGATAGTTCATAATTATAATGTTTTGAAAAAAGACGCAGTTCATTATATGCCCATTTGCGATCGGCTTTGCCGGAAGAAAGGAATGCCAAAAGGATTTTCTTCTGGTCATTCCAGTCAAGATAAGCAAAACGTCGTTGAATCTCGGAACGTGCATCAACTACTTTGCCCTTCTCACGATTGACAAACCATTTAATCAGTTTTGCTATAGGACGATTGCGCATACAATTACGGTTTACTGTTTAATGAATGAAATGCAAAGCAGCAAGAATAATGATACCGGCAATAATAATCCAACGATTGATGTTAATTGCTTTAGTCGTAGCTTCGGAAGAAGTCGCTAATTCATTTTGCAAATTCTTAATCTCGTTATTTATATTATCAGTGGCTCTTTTAATTGTGTTGCATGAAGTCTGTATGCCATTAACTGTATTGGTAACGGCATCTACTTTTGTTTCAATGGATTTTATCGTAGGAGTAGTATCTTCGATTATGTTTTTCAACTCCTGATTCCATTGATTCAACTTCTCAGTAATGCTGTCAGCATATTCCTTAATCTTGGAAGGAAGGTCATCAACCTTTTGTTTGATTGATGCAATAGCGACATCTTGACCCTTTTGAGAATCCTTCAAATCCTTGGAAATGGCAGAAAGAGACTCTTTAATGGTTTGAATCTCTTTTGTGGTAGTTTTTATCTCCTCACGAAGGGCATTAAGTTCTTTAACCCTTTCTGCCAACAAGTTATTCTGCTCAGTAAATTTCAGTAAAGAAGCATCGACTGAAGAAGTGAATTTGGAAGTAATAGACTCGCAAGCAGAAGTCATTTTATCCACTGATATCTGCAATTCTTCTGATATTCCAACCTGTGCTCCTTCTAATTGTTTCTCCCATTCTTTGATTTCCTTAACAAAGGAATTGATGGAAGCGACATAACCAGCAACGGCATTTTGCAATTCTTCACTTGCTTGAACAGTGGTTTCAACTTGTTTTCTTGCAGAATCAAGTTGCTTTAGGTTCTGTTCTAACCTTTCCAAAGTAGCGTTAATATCGTATGCCATTTTGATATAATTATTTTAGATATTTCTTTGTTATTTCATTTAATTTATCCTCATGGACAAAAAGTGTTATCGTCTTCTTACCATCGTCAACCAAGTTCTGCTTGATAAACTTGTCATCTTTACGAACTTTGGTTTTAAGATAAGATGTAAATGTGTCAATGTCACTCCAGACCTGCTTATTATCTCTGTTATATAAAGTCATAAAGCCTTCAATATAATTGTTATAAGCATTATTTTTCAGCTTCTGGTTATTTCCTGCACCTAAGAAAGTAATGCAATAAGCAAGCAAAAGTTGCAAAGCAGCATTATCAGGATGTGCTCTCAGACAAAGTAAGGTCGCGCCATACAGATGTTTGACATTATCCACTTCACTGCCAGAGTTATCATTAACAGGGTCAATGATTTCAATATACTTCTTAACGACATCGAATCCATCTTTTCCCTCTATATCTGTATCATCCTTCAGGGAATAAGGTTTTCCGTTGACTTCATAGCCTGTTCGTGCATACTTAGAGTTGAAGTATAAATGAATAAACTCTTTCAGCCATTCGTCGTTACCATTTGCTTGACGTTCAATGATACTGTCCTCACATGCTATACACATGTCCTCGATGGCACGATAACGCTTCTTTTCGAGGTATTCATACACAAAGGCAGTTAAATAACCCAAGCAACGGTCTAAATAATTGCGCCCTGGCTGTTTGTCAATTTCATCCACCTTCTTCTGTGCTTGCTCCAAAGAGTAATACTTACGGAAGAAATTCAACATATACTGTTTGAACTCTTCATCAGTGCGTTTGTGGATTTTAAGTTCGTATGTTTGTGACAGATAATCAATGGTCACATCATCAACAAGCCCTATGCAGCACATTCTGTATATGGCTTTATCTGTATCGTCTTTATCTCTTTTCTTACAGAAAGCCATTCGTATTCTCTTATAGATGCTTTCATTTGCATGATTGCGAAGCCATCTGGTATCACCAGAGCATCTGGCTATCTTAGCGATTAACTCATTGAAATCGCCAATCTTTTTCAAATCCAACTTACCATATCTGTCCTCATTGATGTTTTGCCATCCCTGTTCCTTTGATATAGCAAGGATCTCATTTTTGATTGAAGCTTCAAAGCCTTCAGGATCTTGTTGAACATTATTTTCCCAAGAAACGACAATACTGGCATTACCGTCTTCGTCGGCATGTTCCATTGCCTTATATATACCTTCTGTTATGTTGTCTTCTCCCTCCAATGGGCGCATAAGTGCTTTAGCAGAATAATCTTCATATGATTGGAGTATCTGAATCAAACAATTAGATATATACGAACATAACATATAATCAAATCCCAGATAATTATATGTTGGGCGCAGGGTGTCGAGGAAGATATAACCGTATTGTCTGTTATTATCTTCTTCCGAAATGATTTTAACTGCATTTTTTCTTGTATCTATCTTTAAGCATACATCCTCGTTTCCTGTTTCGTCTCTCAACTTTGCCTGAATCTCTGTTAGAAGCGTAGGCTTAGCATTGATAATCCTATCTGTGAGTTCAACAAGAATGACCTTCTCTTTGAATAGACCACGGAAAGAATTATTATGGAACCACAAGTTAATGTCCTTGTCTATGTTCTCCAGGAATCCCTGCTTTCTGATAATATCAAGAATCTTATCTGTCTGTTCTTTGGTACAGTTATTATATTTGCACAATGCAGGAATATCGTCTGCAAGAACAAATCTATTGATATACCGTTCAAGCCATGTTGGGTCTTCCTCTCCCATCAAATACCGAATATCATTTATTTTATCTATAGTAAATTCAATGAATTCAGTTGGATCATATAACACATAAGATATGGCATGCTTCTTATCACGACCACCACGACCTGCCTCCTGAACATAACTTTCTATGGATGAAGGGTGATTGATATGAATTGTGTATCTGATATTTGGCTTATCTATACCCATACCGAAAGCTTTAGTGGCCACCATCAGATTTTGGTCATTTTCATTAAATGACTTCATATCACCAGAAGGCTTGTCACCACCAACAAACGTACCCATAGACAAATCCCGCTCATGCTCTCGCAATTCAGTGGAGATACCTTTCCTGGTTCCCCAGACATTATCTTCTACGCCGAAAGTTCCATGCGCATGGGGACAGAATACTATACCGGCATTATTATAGTGTTGTTCACTATCTGTCGAATAGAAATCATCAGCAGAAAAGTCCTCTATATGAGCAACCCTTGATTTCTCAGTCTCATGCTGATTGACTTGCACTATGTCAGAAGGAATTTCATGCAGTAGCTCATACATCTTATTCTTCTTTGCTGTTGCTACAACATCTTTAAGTTCCCAATCTGATTTTGCTTTAAGCAAGAATTGCTCATTAGGCTCTCTCAATTCATCAAAATTAGAAAAGACCTCAATAATACGGTATGTTAGTTCTGGACGTGAATCAGACTCAGGACGTACTATTGTTTCACTGTCAATAGTAAGGTTTCCACCAAGAGTTAATTCACGCTCAATATCAGCAAGAACATCAAATGATGCAGTAGCCGTCAAACCAATAATAGACAATGGACGACCTGATTTTGTTTTCATGAAATTTATCATGTTTCGTCCAAGGTGGAGATAAGAAGTACGGAAATCATGCCCCCATTCAGATACACAATGAACCTCATCGATAATTCCATAAGAGAAATAGACATGATTCTTCTCGGTCATGGTAAGCAAACTTGAACGGAAGTTCTCCATCATAAATCTTTCCGGAGAAAGGAACATGAACAAGACAGAACCATTTTGCATAAGATTCAGTTTTTTAGCCTTCTTTTTGGCATCCATTCCACTGTTAACACATTCACAAGCATCGATTCGTGCTTCACGCAACCCCCGAACCTGGTCAACCATAAGTGAAACGAGAGGATCAACTATTATTGAAACACCTGGTTGTAAAATGCAAGATAACTGATATGTCAAAGACTTACCGCCACCAGTAGGAAGTAATCCGATAGTAGTCTTATCAGCCAAAGCATGGCTAAGAATAGGCAACTGACCAGGACGGAATGAAGGCTTTCGGAAAATATCTCGCAGGAAATATGTTAGGACATCTTCCCTTTTCTTTATATTTACATAAGACCCTGTACCATCCTTTGTAACCAACGGAGGATATTGTATATTGTCTGCAGCGCAGATTGTGCGTTCACGTTTCTTGTAATGAGAGGAACGGATAAGATAGACTGTATCTGCATCGACATTCAAAGGCAGGGCGTCAATGTTGTCTCTAAGCAACATTGATATATCCAAGCAAAGGTCAAAATGTCCTTCTGGCATTTGAGTAACAACATGGTTTCCCAAATGCAATGGAGATTGTTTGAACTCTTCTGTTGATATAATCTGAAGCTTTATTTCCGGCAGTTTATCTGATGAACCTGCTAATTCACAAAAATACTTATATTTCTCAGAAAGGTCTTTTATAGCCAAGGCAGAACATGGAATGTCACGTTCAACAATGGCAATATTCCAAACATCACTATCGAGACTAAGAGCACCAGACATCATCGCCTCCACTAACATTCGTTCAACTCGTGCAATAGCCATTGGTGCAAGAACTATTTGCAAAGTGTTCAACCAATTTCCAGACAGTGTCTTGTTATAATTAGCCTTTATTATCTTTAAGTAGTCAACTGAAGCAGCGTCATTTTCCCAATTTTGCATGAACGCCATATTTTTCAGTTGTTCAATACGATATGTGTCCCAGCCTCCATTGAGAGCCATTCGGTCACGTCGCTCATCGTTAATTCGACGGAATATATTAGAATGATAACGCAGACCGTCCATTTCAAGAATGAAGCCGGTTCTTGCATCACCATAAGGAATCTCTAATGCGAAATCTACTCGTTGGTCTTTGCTGAATTTTCTATCTGGAATATCTACAATTGATGAAAGATTACGTTGTGGCTCAAAAACTTGAATCAGATATTCACTTTGAGAACCTTCCAAGTATTTTTCAATAAAATCTTTCTCAAAGGAGCTGTCAAGCATATCTCCATTATAGAAATCTACATTGAAACGAGGATCTATAATATGCAGGGCTTCATAAATTTCCTGCACCAAAACTTTATGATTGGACTTATAATCAAGTATTGCCCCTTCCTTTGGCTTGGTTGAAATATGGAATAACTCTGCAAAAGTATTCTCTAATAACAATGGAGCCTTTGTTGGCAAACCTCTTGATATGATATTCGCCAAGACTGCAAGTTTGGAGTCTGTGTTTGAATTATAAGCAAGAGGTATATTTGATTTGACATCGAAAGCTGAAAGAGAACGATAAAGTCCTTCTGCATTATCTGCCTTATCTGATTTACTATATTCCTCTGCGACTGCATCAAGTACAAATCCTGCAAAGAACTGTTCTTTCTTATGCGAATCTTCAATACGTTTACGAATATTCTCAACAGTCTCAATATGGCCGAAATGTTTGAAGAATATACGCATTGAAATTGTCCAGTCACCCTGCCATGTACCACGCTCCTTGTTCATCGTGGCATACATAATGTCAGGTGATGTAGCAGCTACAAATTCATCAACACGTCTGTTGTTACTATAATATGGACCGACGCACACAAAATAGTTATCACTTCCGAATAGCTGTTGGAACAAGTGAATGAATCGTGCAAGGTCAAAGGCTTCTACATCGAGTATATTACTGAAAAGATGTACTTTTCTTATATTCGATTTTTTGAAATCTTCCGGACTCAAAGAGTCAAAATCCTTAGTAATGGACTTTACAGAATATTCAGAACTGAAACTTTCTATAATCTGTGTTGCCCTTTCGACAGCAGCAGTTGATGGTTCTACCAAGCAAAAATGCTTGATATTAGGTGATATATTCTTTGAATGGAGAAAATCCAATAAGCATACAGAGGCTGTTCCTTGACCACAACCCCAGTCGTAAATCTCCACTTCTTCAGAGAAGATTCCAGAAATATCAGGAATACTACTAAAAGTAGTTTCAAGCTTCGCTTTGTGCATTTTACCAAAGCTATGTAGATACATATTAAGATGGTCTTCATCATCCAATATGCCTTTTCCACGCTCTAAATCCTGGTACAACTTATTACGACTCGTTCGATCAGTAGGAAGAAGTGCCAATGCAGCATTTCTCATACCGACAAACGAGATATTCCCGTTTCTTCTGAATATATCTATAAAATTTGGCATAATTATTTTCCTGTTATTGTATCAGCATTTTTATTCTGCTGATGACGTTTCCAATTCTCCAGAGCTATTTGCTTAGTTGTATTTGCATAGCAGTATTCACATAAATGTGGACAAGTGTTATATTCACCAATGTCTTTTGCTGCCATACATCCACACAAGGCTCTTTGTCCAGGATCCTTCTTGTGAGCACTCAAGAAGAATTGATTGTGTGGCAGAATAATTGCGTCATCAGGTAATGATGGTGCATCATCAAACAATGACGGTGCCGGCATCTGCTGAATTTTAACCTTCATGAAATCCATAAGCACCTTATCGTCCCACGCCAAGCGAGTGATTAAATCCCCATCAATACACCTATTATGAGCTATTCCATATTTATCAATATCTATCTGCTCACCGCAAGTGGCAAGCTGGAAATTCCAGTTTCTTTCGCTATTCATTTTTGATAATTTCATAGCGAACTCCTCCATTTGGGCAGTTTCCCACTCATGATATGGAATGCCATTCTTTTCAAGATTCAATTTAACCTTTTTGTAAAGCTTGATGTCAGCATATGAAAACACCAATTTCTCCGTATATCCTTTGAGCTGGTCACCAATCTTCTCAACTTTATGAATAAGGTCATCTATAGTAATGTCATCCGTAAGAATCATCGGGTCGAAACGCCAAACAACAGCGTTCGCACCAAGTTTATCAGATAACATTTTGAATGTCTCAATACGATTTGAAAGTGAAGGAACTTTCTCCAATCCTTCCTTTTCATAATCATTCAATGTGTATTGTATATAGCACCTGATATTTCTTTCTTTGAGATAATCAAGATATGGAAGAAGCGGACGAGGATTCTTTGACCAAAAAACGATAAAGCGAGTTTTGTCATACGACACATAGGACTTCACACCATTAAATGGGTTAGTCCATGCTGAGTAACCTTTCTTTAAGCGGTCAAAAAACCAATCGGCATAGAATGCAGGAATATCCGTACTTCTACTTGCCGAAACGATGATGGGAGCCTGCGCTTTCACAGGCTGCCCATCAACGATTATGTCTGTATGTTTCCAAGATGCCATATTACTAAAAATCTATATCTTCTTCTGTCAATACTTTCTTGCTAACCTTAATTCCTCAACACTATTATAAATTAAACTTTTTAAGTACCTGAGCAACAAAAAGCGGCCCAGGATTTTATCATGTCGAAGAATTCACTTATCTTAGTGTTGCAAAACAAACAAGAGAATTCAACGATAGACATGGCAAAGGTAAACATAAAATCTGAGAAACTTACTCCTTTTGGAGGAATATTTTCATGGTTCACGGTTAAGGGTTCACGGTTAAGGGTTAAGGGTTAACGTTACAAGCGTTACGTTACAATATTACAGTTTTGAAAAAACATTTTTTTTTTTGCGTTACAAGCGTTACGTTACAATATTACAGTTTTGAAAAACAAAAATCTCACATGGCTTTTACTTTTGTCCATACAGGACGTGGTTGCGTATGCTGCATGATGTCCGCAGGGCGATGCTCTATATAGTAACCTTAAATATAGTAACGAAAAAAAGCACCTTGCTTCATTGCTGAAACAAGGTGCTTTGTAAAAGATGGCGGCCTCCTACTCTCCCGCATTGCATTGCAGTACCATCGGCGCAAGTGGGCTTAACTTCTCTGTTCGGAATGGGAAG